>CANNJE010000065.1 GCA_947504605.1 Chitinophagaceae bacterium | reverse complement strand
TTGCTCCATAAATAATTCATATCCCCTTTACTCTTAGAGTAATTACCGAGGTCTTGAACAATTATTTTTTCACCTCTATACAATTGTCTTAACAATAAATATTTTCAGATAAAAAAATAAATGAATGCTACTTTCAAAAAAGAAATTGTTCATTATTTTATAAAACAATCCTCAGGATTAAAAAAACTACAACAAACTAGTTTAACTTTTTTTTGAAAAAAAATAGGCAAAAAAGAAGAGGGGTCAAAAAATGTGGGCTAAATGTGGGCTAAATTTAAAATAAAAAAAGGTAAAATATTGAATATCAACGTTTTACCTTTTAAAAATGCGGAGAGCTAGGGATTCGAACCCCAGGACCTGTAACAGTCAACAGTTTTCAAGACTGCCGCAATCGACCACTCTGCCAGCTCTCCGCGGCAAAAGTAAGGGTTCAAATTTTGTAGAACAAAAAATTTTGAATTCTTTTTGATATTTTTTTTGAAAGCTCCTATTTATGCTGATTTATCGGGAATAAAACAGGCCTATTAAAAATTAAAAAGGAGGAAATAAAGGAAAATAAAAATTGTCCTGGGTTTTTACACTATAAAAAAAGGGGCTTCCCAAATTTTTATAAACAGATCTTTTACTTTCTTGCCCTATTCGAACTGTTGAAAAGAAATTATATTATTGAAGAAGATACAAACACTTAAAAATAGAACCAAACTACATACTAATGATGCTTTGGTAACGGCTACTTCTCCTCCACCACTTTATCCACTACCACAACCAATTCCTTTATATCTACTGTTATAGGAATAACTCCTACCTGTAAGATAGCTTTTTTCCCTCTGAGCTCTTTTACAATCCCAACGGTTCTATTGTTTTTCATCTTCACCTTATCTCCGATCTTTAATTCACCCCCTACTTCTTCAAATTTATCATTGATCTTTTTCTGCCGCCTGTCTTGTTGCAATTTTTCTTTCTGATTAAACAACAATGCATGAATCATTTTAACCACACTGTCTTTATCTTCTGCCCTGCGCCACTCTATTACCATGGCTTTCAGGCGACGTTCCATATCTTTCAGATAAGCCAGCTTCTCTTCCGAAAACTGGTTCTGGTGCTTTAGTTTTTCTATTTCCTGATGATGCCGCTCTTTGTTCATTAACTGCTGCATCTCCTTTTTTAATTGCTCATTTTCTTTCAGCAACTTTTGTAGACTGTCTTTTTCTTTATCAATAATCTGGAGATCCTGTTCGGTGCGGTTCAGTAATTTATCCAGGCGAAAATGTTCCTCATCCACCAGTTTTCTGGCTTTATCAATTAGCTTTTTATCCAGCCCTATTCTTTCGGCAATACTAAATGTGTAGGAACTACCGGGCTTGCCTACCTGTAATTTATAGAGCGGTAATAAATTCTTTTCGTCAAACTGCATAGCCCCGTTAATGATACCTTTCACTTTATTGGCCATTACCTTCAAATTGAGGTAATGCGTAGTTACAATACCAAACGCATGTTTAAATGCCAACTCTTCCATGATCACTTCCGCAAAAGCTCCACCCAGGTTGGGATCACTTCCACTTCCTAGTTCATCTATAAAAAAAAGTGTTTTCCCATTGGCATTTTCTATAAAATGTTTCATATTCTTTAAATGGGAAGAATAAGTACTTAACTCAAATTCCAGACTCTGCGTATCTCCAATATGAATCATGAGCTGTTTAAAAATCCCCATCTCACTGTCGGGGCTAACCGAAACCAATAAACCCGCCTGCAACATTACTTGAAGTAACCCTACCGTCTTTAGGGTTACTGTTTTGCCGCCTGCATTCGGACCGCTGATCACCAATATACTATTTGCATCATCCAGCTTAAGATTGATTGGAATCGTTTGTTTGTTGACCTTTTGGTTATACAGCAAAAGCAAGGGGTGGTATGCCTGTATGATATTGATATGCGCCTTGTCGTGCAACATTGGATAGTTACCGCCAATATCAATGGCCAGTTTTGCTTTGGCACGGATGAAATCAAATTCACCCGCCATATCAAGGTAATTTTTTAACAGGGGGGCATAAACGCTTAAGTTTTGTGTAAGCTGCCTCAGAATACGATACACTTCTTTTGTCTCATCATATTCAAGCGAAAAAATATCATTGTTTAATTCTGTAGTTTCTTCTGGTTCTATAAAACTGGTTCGGCGGCTGTCACTCTCCCCATGCAATACCCCTTTTACCGTTCTTTTCTGTTCTGCAAAAACAGCCAGCACCCTTCTGCCATTCATAAAACTTTCTTCTATATCGGCCAGATACCCTTGTTTATTCATCTTACTTACAATCCTATCAAATAACCTGCGAAGCTCATTGCGCTTGCGGTACAATTTCATACGAATATTGGCAAGTTCTTCGCTGGCACTGTCTTTTACAATTCCAGTTTCATCCAACACTTCATCAATAAGCAGTTTTATATTTTTTTCGTAATAACTGTCATGAATAACTTTTGCAAGCCCCGGATAAGTTTCTCTAATTTCTGTTGTAAACCAGCGGTAGATGCTGTTGGTGTTTTCTGCCAGACGGCGTAAAAGCATAAACTGTTCTCCACCTAGTGAAGCTCCGGGGATTCCCAGCAATTTTATATCTCTGCTAATATTTAAAGAAAAATCATTGGGAAAATGAAGGCCACTTTGAACGATCGTTTTAAACTCGTGGCTTTGCTGCAGATCGGTTTCTATGAATTCTTTTTTGGTATGTATTCGAAGATCCTGCGAGCGTTCTTTTGCATAATCAGTTCTGCAATGTGCTGATAACAGATCTTTTATTTTATCAAATTCTAATTGATGTATCGTGGATGCTGGAAAAAATTTCATTGTTTATTATTTTCAACCAACTTCAAAATATTACGTTGAATTATCTGATACTGTTAAATTGTGCGACGCCAATGAAGCCAAATAGCAGTACTTAGCCTGGTAAACAAATACAAATTATTTGCGAAGCAAATCTGATCATTAATAAAATGAATTAATCCAATTTCAATACTGCCAAAAACGCTTCCTGTGGTATTTCTACATTCCCAATCAGCCGCATACGCTTCTTACCTTCTTTTTGTTTCTCCAACAATTTACGTTTACGACTGATATCACCACCATAACATTTGGCGGTTACATCTTTTCGCATCGCACTGATATTTTCCCGGGCAATTACTTTGGCGCCAATAGCAGCTTGTATCGCAATTTGAAATTGCTGACGGGTTAATAATTCTTTTAATTTCTCACAAAGTTTGCGGCCAAAATCCTGGCTTCTACTCCGGTGAATCAACGCACTAAGGGCATCTACTTTCTCTCCATTAAGCATAATATCCATACGCACAATATCACTTTCACGGAAACCTATTGGATGATAATCGAAAGATGCATAACCCCTTGTTTGTGATTTTAATTTATCGTAAAAATCAAATACAATTTCAGTTAGCGGCATTTCAAATGTAAGCTCCACCCTTGTTGGGGTAAGGTAACCTTGATGAATAAGCATCCCACGCTTGCCAATACAAAGGGTCATTATATTTCCAATATATTCTGCCTGCGTAATAATCTGTGCTTTGATAAAGGGTTCTTCAATCCTTTCGGTCCTGCTTGGATCGGGCAATGTTGCCGGATTATGAACATCAATCCTTTCACCCTTGGTGGTATAAGCAATAAAACTTACGTTCGGAACAGTAGTAATTACAGTTTGGTTAAACTCTCTTTCAAGCCTTTCCTGTATAATTTCCATGTGGAGCAAACCAAGGAAGCCGCAACGGAAACCAAAACCCAATGCCTGAGAGGTTTCTAATTCAAAAGTCAGAGATGCATCATTTAACTGTAGCTTTTCCATACAGTCACGCAACTCCTCAAATGCATCTGTCTCTACAGGAAAAATACCTGCAAATACCATTGGTTTCACCTCTTCAAATCCATCAATACGACTCAATGTAGGATCTGCCACATTGGTTAACGTATCACCCACTTTTACTTCTTTGGCATTTTTAATACCGGTAATCAAATAACCAACATCACCACAATGAACTGATTTTTTCTTCTCCATTCCTAACTTCAATATCCCCACTTCATCTGCAAAATATTCCTGATCGGTGCTAAAGAATTTTACTTTATCGCCTTGTTTAATACTACCATTAAAAATGCGAAAGTAAACGATGATCCCTCTGAAACTATTAAAAACGCTGTCAAAAATAAGGGCCTGTAACGGAGCCACAGGATCACCCGTTGGTGCAGGTATGCGCTGAATAATAGCTGCTAAAATTTCTTCAATCCCTATCCCACTTTTTCCACTCGCCAATAGAATATCTTCCGCCTTGCAACCGATAAGCTCCACAATTTGGTCTGTTACTTCAGGAATCATTGCTCCATCCATATCAATCTTATTGATAACAGGAATGATTTCAAGATCGTTATTTAAAGCAAGATATAAGTTACTGATAGTTTGTGCCTGTATACCCTGTGTAGCATCAACCAGCAAAAGTGCACCTTCGCAAGCTGCCAAAGCACGACTTACCTCATAGCTAAAATCAACGTGGCCGGGTGTATCAATTAAATTTAAAATATATTGTTCGCCCTTGTAAGGATAGTTTATCTGAATGGCATGACTTTTAATTGTAATACCTTTTTCACGCTCCAAATCCATATCATCCAGTACCTGTGCGTGCATATCCCTGTCACTTACAGTGTTGGTGGATTGCAAAAGACGATCTGCCAGGGTACTCTTACCATGATCAATATGGGCGATAATGCAAAAATTGCGAATGTTCTTCATGTACTCGTTCTCTACTTTTAGGCGGCAAAAATAGCGGATTTTAAGCGTAAAAATGGGTTTTGTTTACACAGCGTTGCTACATAGAGAATAACCTTTAATACATTTCCATTTATTACAGCCAATTACACTATTTGCCTGTTGGGCGATTAATTAAAAAAAATCATCCGCTATTTTACCAAAACCCGGAACCTGTGAAACAAAATCAAGATAAATTTGTTCCCATATTTACATCAAACTTCCTTTAGAGTAATTTTTACATTACTCTAAAATTTAATAAATATTCATGCAAATCATTAACAGCAAAATGGGCGATATAGACGCCATTTTTAATTTATACGACGAAGCCATTGCTTTTCAAAAAACAAAATTTGATAAACACTGGCTATCCTTTGACAGTGGAATGGTAGAAACAGAAATTGCAGAAAACAGGCAATGGAAAATAACGGAAGGCGAAGAAATCTTATGCATTTTTGCAATCGCCTATGAAGATCCGTTTATATGGCAGGAGAAGAATGCAGACCCTGCCATCTATATTCACCGCATTGTAACCAATCCGTTACATAGAGGAAAACAATTGGTAAAGTCGATCATAGAGTGGGCAAAAGTACATGCAAAAGCTACAAATAAAGAATTCATCAGAATGGATACATGGGGCGACAATGAAGCCCTTATCAATTATTATTCAAAATGTGGCTTTAATTTTTTGGGAACAATAACACCTGAATCAAATGCTGATTTGCCTGAACATTATAGCGCACTATTTTTAAGCCTCTTTGAAATCAAAATAAACTACTAAGCAAAGGTTTTAGTAAATGCCTTAAACAAGCTTCTAATTTCTTACAGCAATTTTTCCATATCATTAAATGTTAAGGTATGAATTCCCTCCTTCTCCTTTTTTGCTAAAATCAACATTACACGGGCTATAGCTGCTGCTTTAATGGGTTTGTATTTTTGAAAATCTCTGATTAGCAATGGAGCTAAAAAAGAAATAATCACTTGCCCAATCTGCTCTCCGATCCTTTTTTCATTTCTTTTTCCAAGGAGTACAGATGGCTGTAAAATAAAAATTTGAGGAATACCCGTTTTTTTTATTTCCACTTCTACCCTTCCTTTCAAATTCAGATAAAAATTATTGCTCGCTGCGTTTGCACCGACAGCAGAAATCAAAACAAATATTTTTACCCCTGCTTTGGCACAAGCCTTTGCACTATTGACCGGAATATCATAATCTACTTTCTGGTAAGCATCCTTATCGCCATTTACTTTTTTGTTGGTGGTACCAATGCTACAGAATACTGCCTCGCTTCCATTGATGGCAGATTGCAAAGCACCGATATCGCTAAAATCAATGATTACCTGCTCCAGATTTTTTTGCTTTATTGGCAAGACGTTCCGTACGATTACTCGTATGTTTGTATATGTTTCGTCTTTTAATAAAAGCGTCAGGAGTTCACTTCCTATTAAACCGGATGCGCCAATAATTGTTGCTGTTTTGTTCATAATTTGGTCGAAATCTATACACAAATTTGAACAAATTTTTACTAAATGGAATAATCATTTATTCGAAACCTTATGATTGCTTTTACTTACAATATATAATTCTCGAACATCTCTCAACTAAATAGAACGCAGGCAGAATGATAACGATCATTTTTATAAATGAAAATAGTCAGTTGTCCGTAACTTTATAGACTGCAACTTGGCATAGCGTTATTTTAAAAAAGATTGCTTCTATCACTCAAAACTAATTTTGATGAAATCAGATTATGAAATTGCCCAGGAAAACCCCATTCTACCTATAACAGCCATTGCTGCTGCAATGGGTTTACCTGCTGACTTACTGGTGCCTTATGGACATTACAAAGCCAAAATAAATATCAGCCAATTTGATGAAGAAAAAATTGCTGCTTCAAAACTGATTCTCGTAACAGCCATAACGCCTACCAAAGCTGGAATAGGAAAAACAACCACTTCGGTAGGACTGGCTGATGGACTTAAAAAAGCGGGTAAAAAAGTAGTGTTGGCGTTGAGAGAACCCTCACTGGGTCCATGTTTTGGAATGAAAGGTGGTGCTGCTGGAGGAGGTTATTCTCAGGTAATACCTATGGAAGATATTAACCTTCATTTCACCGGTGACTTTCACGCTATTACCGCCGCCAATAATACCCTCTCTGCCTTGGTAGATAATTTTCGTTTTTACAATAGAGGCAAACCGGAGGGAATAAAAACAGTTTTATTGAAAAGATGCCTCGATGTAAATGACAGGGTCTTAAGAAAAATTGTAACAGCCCTTGATGGGCCGAACAATGGGATACCATCTGAAACAGGTTTTGTAATAACGCCCGCCAGTGAACTCATGGCTGTACTTTGTTTATCAGAGGGATTGGAAGCTTTACGCAAACGTATAGACGATATTTTACTTGGGTATACTTTCGCAGGAGATCCTTTTACCACAAAAGAGCTGGGAGTTACAGGTGCTATTACAGCATTACTAAAAGATGCGCTAATGCCAAATCTCGTGCAAACACTGGAAGCCTGCCCAGCCATTGTTCATGGTGGGCCATTTGCCAATATCGCACATGGTTGCAATTCTATTATGGCCACCAAAACAGCCATGCAGTATGGAGATTATGTAGTTACAGAAGCTGGATTTGCCAGTGACTTGGGAGCAGAGAAATTCTTTAATATCAAATGCAGAACTGCCGGACTAAAGCCTGCAATGACAGTACTGGTAGCTACTTCGCAAGCATTAAAGTTAAGTGGTGGCATTAAAGAAGACAGTATGATGAAGCCTGACCTGCAAGCCCTTACAAAGGGATTAAAAAATCTAGAAAAACATATAGCCATTCTTAAAACCTTTGAACAAAAAGTACTGGTAGTTCTAAATCGTTATCATTTTGACACGGCTGAAGAGATAGAATTTATGAGAAATTGGTGCAAGGAAAAAGATGCTTCCTTTGCTGTGAATGATGCCTTTAAACTGGGTGGAGAAGGTGCGCTGGAAATGGCAAATGCAGTAATCGATATTTGTAACAACCCTTCCCCTGCTTTAAAATACACGTATGATCTAAGTGATGATATAGAAACAAAAATCAGAAAAATTGTCACAACCATTTATGGCGCAAAAGATGTGGTATTGTATAAAAAAGCGCAGGACACTATTAAAAAGATAAAAAAACTGGGATTAGAACATTTACCGGTTTGTATGGCCAAAACGCAATATTCCTTCACAGATGATCCCACTGTTAGCGGCCTGGATGGTGATTTTAAGATAGATGTCGAAGACCTGGTTATCAATCGTGGGGCAGGATTTATTGTTGCTGTTTGCGGAGATATGATGCGTATGCCAGGTTTACCAAAAGTACCACAAGCCAATTTTATTGATGTAGTAAATGGTAAAATCATTGGTGTTAGTTAACTCCATAAAATTTTTATTATAAAAAATAGTATAGTCGGGGGTAACCAAAATCATTAAAACTGATGACAGTTATTATTGCTTGACAACAGTAATCGGAACACCTTTACATAGGTTTTTCATAGGATATTGGATATATAACGAGGCTGGATTTCTATCCGGCCTTCTTTTTTATATACAATGGAAGAAAACAAATATCTACTTACAGAATCCACCCCTTTATTTAAAAAAATGGTTCCTGATTTTCCTCAGGCTGGTACAAGTTACTTTATAGCCATTATTTTAAATTCTCTAAAAAATACAGCTAATGGATAATGAGATATTAAAAGAAAGAAGTACATTGGTTACTATATTTACTATCAATTTAAATAAACCAACCTTTTTATGACAACTGTAATAGTTCCTGTAGACTTTTCAGAAACATCCCTAAATGCTGCTAATTATGCAGCAAATTTTTTAGCAGGTAATTATGGCATAAAGCTAATATTATACCATTGCTATTCACACGAAGATGAAGCCGAAAACATCACCGCTAAACTGGAAGACTTAAAGCGGTTGCTGCTGGAGAAAACCCCTTTACATATTGAAATTCTAGCACACAAAGAAGACGACTTTGTTACAGGACTGGAAAGAGCAGCCAGACACAGATCTGCAGACCTTGTAATAATGGGTATTACCGGAAAGTCTTCCTTATCTCAGGTATTTTTCGGAAGCAATACCCTCAAAATGGCTGAAACAAAAGCATGCCCTGTTTTAATCATTCCTGAAAATGCAACATTTAATCATATCAAAAATGTAATGCTCGCTTCCGATTTTAAAGATACCCTAAACACAACACCATCGGGGCCAATCAAAAATTTCTTGAATCTATACAGACCGCAACTCCATATAGTAAATGTTGATAAGGATCATTATATTTCTCTCTCCGAAAAATACGAAAAAGAAAAAGAAGACTTGAAAGAATTGCTGGCCGAGTACCATCCGGAATTTTATTTCATGCGTTTATTTGATACACATGAAGCGATTGACCTGTTTGCAAACGACAGGGCTATAGACCTTATAATAGCCTTGCAAAAAGATCATTCGTTTATGGAAAAATTATTCGCAAATAACAGAACGAAAAAACTTACCTATCAAAGTAAGTTGCCGATATTGGTTATTCATCAGTAAGCTTAACTGATTATAAAAATTGCTAAAACACACATTATTTATTAACAGCCATTCAAGGGAGTAATTGATAATAAATAAGCTGAATTGTATAAACTATTAAAACTTTATTACAGCCTCGGTCTTTTTACCTTTTTTTATTTTTTTCATTGCAGGCGCATGTTGAAGTATTTGTATGGCCCGTGCATCACAAGAATCACTCAATTTTTTCACAACCAAAATATTATTGGCTAATCCCGATTTATCTATATCAAAAGAAAGGATAACCTCTCCGGTTGTATCAATAGAAGGGCTATTTTTTATTTGCTGACTTACTGTACTGATATAATAATCCCATCCTGCTATAGGCTTGGCATTTTTTAAAACAATCGTCTTTTCATTTTTATTGAATGCGGATGCTGCTACTTTTTGTGTGGATGAACTTTCAGACCTGCTCCTTTTTTTGCTTTGCCCATATCCTACGACCACTACTTCACTTAAAGATTTATTGTTTTCCTGCAACACAATTTTGTTATCATCACTGTTGGTATTAAGGGCCGTATTGTTATTTTCAAAACCCACTGCATTTACATCCACTTTTACATTAGCAGCATTTTGATTATTTTTAAATGCAAAATTTCCATTCGCATCCGCTAATACATTTGTATTACTGGATGGCACTTTAATACTTGCAAATGGAACCGGTTGCCCCGTATTATCTACTACCCTTCCTTTAACAATATTTTCAGTACCTACATTTATACCCGCTACTTTACCGTTCAGTTCTTTATCCAATCTTTCAGTAGTTTTTGGAGATGTTACGGTTATATCTTTTGAGCTAAGTCCTTCTGTGCGGGCAACATCTTCATCCTGCTTTTTGGATAAATCGGCAATTTCTTTTTCAAGGTATTTTTTATCAACCTTGTTTTCTGCTAATGGTATTATTTCATTTTTTGGCAGATTAGACCCCGTTTCCGACTTAACGATTGCATTCGTTGAGGGCACAACAGGTACAGCAAGCTGTGTATCTGATTGTACTGCTGTTACAATCGTTTCATTTTTCGGGACAGTTGTATTTACTGATGCTATCTCTACCGGCTTCTCTTTGTTATTGGGGTATAACAACCAGGCAAACCCGGCAAACAAAATCAATATAGCTGCAATCCGCAAAACCTGAGCTGGCACTTTTTGTTTAAACCAAATCAGTTTTGCCTGTTCTTTTTTGGGTTCAATTTTTTTCTTTAATTCATTAATATCCTCTACAGGAGTTTTTGCAAAAGCATACCCCTCCAGCGCATCATCTAAAAAAGGATCTTCCAGCGCTGCTTTTTCTAGTGCATGTCGTTCTGAGTCCGGCATTTTTCCGGAATAATAGCGCTCAAAATCTGCTGCACCCCATTTTTTAGTATCGTATTGTTCTTCTTTCATCAGGATATACTTATTTGTTTATCCATACATATTTTCAAATTTCGCCTTCCATTCTGTATAAAGCTCCGCACATTTTTCCATTCTATGCCTGTTATGGTTGTTATTTCGTTGTAACATTTACCCTCTAGGTAAAATAAAGTCACAACAGCTTTTTGTTCTGAAACCAACTGATCCATACAAAAATCCAACTGATTAAAATGTTCTTCCTTTTCCATTACAGCATTCAGATGCACTGTTTCTTCATTTTGCATAAAAGAAACATCCATTTGTACTTTTGTAAACTTTTTATCCGACCTCAATTTCATCAAACAATGATTTTTTGCCAATTGGTACAACCATGGCTTAAAATTATTGACCGGATATTTCTGAAGTTTACCAACCAGTTCCTCGTATATATTAATTACAGCATCTTTAGCCTCTTCCTCATCTTTTAAATATTTAAGGCATACACCATACACCAGCTCCATATAACGCTGGTATAGATCTGATAACACCTGCAAATCACTGGTCGCTTTGTACTTTTCAACCAGGTCATCATCAGGAAGCTCAGAGGCAGATATGTTCTTTAAGAAACTCAAGTTTTCAAAAATATGCAAAAAAATGTTGCTGCTTTATGTAATATTTAAATCCAGTGCATCTGCTAGTAAAATAACGATTATGAAAAAATATTCCTTTCTCTTTATCCCCCTCCTATTAGCGGCCCTGAGTTTTACTATTCCAGCTAGTATTATTGTTACAGGCAATATTACAGATGCTAATGGTAATGCGGTCTCCTATGCTTCTGTAAACCTTAAAGGAGGCAAAACAGCTGTAGCATCAGATAACAATGGATTTTATAGTATCACCGTTGCTGACAAAAATGATATCCTTGTATTTTCTGCAGTTGGATTTGCCAGCAAAGAAGAAAAAATAAAAGGCAGAACGGTTGTAAATGTTATCCTTAAAACCAGACAGGATGCTCTAAAAGAAGTTGTAGTAGTGGGATATGGATCAGAGAAAAAAATAGCTCAAACAAGTTCCGGCACACTAAAACGGGAATTATCCGGCAAAGTGATGGGAATGCAAACAGGAAATTATCACGATCAGGAATACAATACAGAAGGATACGATTTTATTAAAGAAAATACGTTTCTTCTGTCAACCGACAATCCGCTATCTACCTTTTCAATTGATGTAGATGCTGCTTCTTACAGCAATGTGCGCCGTATACTCAACAGCGGTCAACTACCAGCCGCTGGCGCAGTTCGAATTGAAGAGATGATCAATTATTTTAAATATGATTATCCCCAACCAAAAAATGATGACCCGTTTTCTTTTACCACAGAAATGAGTGATTGTCCCTGGAACAGCAATCACAAACTGGTGATGATCGGAATGCAGGGTAAAAAAATTCCGGTAGAAAATTTACCCGCTTCCAACCTGGTATTTTTAATTGATGTATCTGGATCTATGGGCGCTGCCAATAAATTACCACTGGTAAAAGCATCTTTAAAAATGCTAACCGACCAATTAAGAGAGCAGGATAAAGTATCCATTGTGGTATATGCTGGTGCAGCTGGACTTGTGCTGCCTCCAACCAGTGGCAGTGATAAAAAAGCCATCACAGATGCATTGGAAAGATTAAATGCAGGCGGTTCTACCGCCGGTGGTGCAGGCATTCAACTGGCTTACAAAACTGCTATGGAAAATTTTACAAAAAATGGTAACAATCGGGTGATCCTTTGCAGCGACGGCGATTTTAATATAGGAATGAGCAGCGATGATGAAATGGAAAGACTTATAGCCAAAGAAAGAAATTCGGGTATCTTTCTCACCGTTTTGGGTTATGGAATGGGAAATTACAAAGACAATAAAATGCAAAAACTGGCCGACAAAGGCAATGGCAATCATGCATATATTGATGGCTTAAGCGAAGCTAAAAAAGTATTGGTAAATGAATTCGGTGGAACATTATTTACTATTGCAAAAGATGTAAAACTCCAAATAGAATTTAATCCAACAAAAGTACAGGGCTATCGTTTAGTAGGTTATGAAAACAGGATGCTCAACAAAGAAGACTTTAATGATGATAAAAAAGATGCTGGAGACCTGGGAAGCGGACATACCGTAACAGCATTATATGAAATCATTCCTGTTGGTGTAAAAAGTAATTTTTTGAAAAATGTAGACCCATTAAAATACCAGCAAAAAACATCGGCTCTAATTCCTTCAAACCTTAACAATGAAATCATGACCATTAAATTTCGTTACAAAACTCCAGGCAATGAAACCAGCAAAATCATAGTTCAGTCTGTAAATGAAAAAGCAATCATGGGAATTAAGGAATCAGAGAATTTTAGATTTGCCGCTGCTGTTGCAGAGTTTGGATTGCTATTACGCAATTCTGAATTTAAATCAAATGCCTCTTATTTATCCGTATTAAAACTGGCGAAAAAATCAATTTCATCTGACAAAGAAGGATACCGCAAAGAATTTATAAAACTGGTGGAAACAGCACAAGAATTGGCTGTGCACAACAATTTAGATTTGGAAGAAATTGCCAGAGACTAAACCGTCTAAAGATTAAATAAGAAATAGTAAATATCAAAGATCTTCTTTTACAAATCGTAAAAGAAGGTCTTTTTTAAAACATGGTCGGACAAGAAATTTTGGCTGTTTTGGGTTTATAAATATATACATGCTCTTTTAGATTGGGTTGCAGGCTAATCCTAAAACTAAGTCCTGAAAAGAAATACCAGTCCTTTGTTTTAGGGTTTCCCCTGATGCTTCCGCCTGCAGGATATGGTGCGGCATTGGGCAACTCCCCTGCCCTGTAGGCTAGGCTCACAGCTGTAGAACCTTTTTTCTGTGCCAGTAAAGCGGCATCCACATATGTTGTACTTACATCATCCAGATAATCCGTATTGGTTTTTCTTATACCAAATTCCAATGCTAGTCTTTTATTAGGCGAAAGCGCCCATTGCATTCCACCTCCAAAGGGAATAGCAAGGCAGTTTAATTTATAATCTTTTCTGTCTTTATAAAACCCCTGTCCCTCTGTGCACAATTCCGCTAGAAAAACAATATTGCCGGCTTTATTTTTTGTATAAGGGCTGAATTTAAATGTACCGATTCCCGTAAAAAAATAGGGCGAAAATTTGTACTCGTACAAGTCGAATAATACATACTCAAACAACAAGGCAAACTCAGTAATCTTAGAAGTAAAACTTAAATTACGACTAATCGTTTTAGCATCATATTTATCGGTGCCACTCACTTTCCCATACGCAAACTCTCCCCTTATCAACATCCTGTTATTTAATTCTACAACAGCACCCATACCGCCAACCATATCTGTTTTCCCTTGTAACAAAGAAGTCTTACCAAGGTCGCCCTTATAATTACTCAAACCGGCAGAAAAACTGGTATAAAAATGCTGCTGACAAAAACAGCTTGTACTAAAAAGTATAAAAGAATAAAAAGAAATGATTTTTTTCACTTGTATCAGGTCTATTGGAAATAGGGCGCAATATAAAAAAATAATCAATTGAATTAGTCAATCTGCCTTGGTTTATATTCTATCACCAATACTGCATTTTCTTCCAAACTTGATTTAGACCGGAGTTCATAACGTTTATCCCCTGCCGTAACTACGATCAATGCTGTATTTGGAGGAATTGCACCAAGATTCTCTGCATACATCGTTATTTCATGAAGGGGGATTTCGGGATCCAAATCAAGATTTATTTCTATAGCAGTTTCCGATAAACGTTGATGACTCAACAACAATTTGCCATTATAAAAAATAGAAACCGTATCATTATCTACAACTCCATTATCATACACTTTTAAATTAATTTTTGTTACACTTACCGAAAGCCTGCTTTGTTCCGTTTTTTTGCGGGCATTCATTTTACGTAAAATAGTATTATCGGGAGATTTTTGGACCACCGAATCTAAAGACGGCATTTTACGGATGGGGGTATCTGTATTTACCTTGATTGATTTATCGGGTATCGGTTTTGTTAGTTTTGGCTCTGCTGGTTTGTTTCTTACTGCGGGACTCGATGGCAATGGTTTAACAACAGCGTTTGATTTTGGAACTACTGGTTTTATAGGTGGAGGAAAACAGGGTGGTAAAATAGAACCCAGCTCCTGAGGTTTTGAAGAAACCCTTTTAACTTTTAAATCATCCCCCGCAGCAGGGAATGAACCAACAGCAGGTTTGGTAAAAACCTGTCCCCGCAGTATATTTTTGCCATCCTCTTTTTCATTCCAAAGGATAATCCTCATAAAAACATGGCTACCACTATTTTCAACAAATGATTTACCGCTTAAGTACCATAGTTTTCTTTCCGGATCATACCTGCCCTCAAAACTAGCGATACAATGACTGGCCTTGTTATTTAATTCATAATCGTAGGTATAACCGCATAATTCATTTCCCTTTTGCTCAATATTGATTTG
>CANNJE010000064.1 GCA_947504605.1 Chitinophagaceae bacterium | reverse complement strand
CTGATTGTGTTGGATATTGCAAATATAAATGATCTGCATTTGTGTAGCGGGAAGCTTTTATTTACCTATGTTTAGCACAAGACTAAGCCCGTTTGTATGTGCCATAGGGCTGAATCCGGCTTTGATATTCAGGCTAAGATCGTCGCTTACGTCAAAAGTTTTGAGGTGGGCGTCTACAGCAGCATCTGCTACATTCAATCCCCAGAAAGCTATAAAAAACATAACGGAGTAGTCTATATTCTGTCTTACAGAATTGCGAAAAACCTTAATTCTTTCCGGCTGGTCTTTTACACTGTAATAGGGTTGTTTAATTTGGCTATCATTGGTAGGGTCATTGTCTGTGGCCAAAATATAGGCATTTTTTGAATCCTTATACTGCTTAATGTTTTGGAAGAAAATATACGTGGTGGTGCCAAGTGCACCATATACCAGTGGGATTTTCCAGTATTTTTTATTGGTTGCCTGTCCCCAGCCCGGAAAAATTAATGAACGGCGTACAGCAATATTGGGATTGTATTTTTTGGGAGAATCAGGAATATTTTTTGAAAGGTTGGCCTCGTTAAATATCAATGAATCGGCAGGTGATTTTATTTTTTGTGCAACCGTAGATTGGTTACACAAAAAAAATAAAATCAATATTGTAGTTATGTTTTTGAACAGTATCAACTTACGGTTACATTCAGTTTTTCCAACAAAGCGTTTAACTCTTCCAGTGAGTAGTATTCCAACAGAATACTGCCATGGCCTTTTTTATTGTAATTGAGTTTTACTTTGGTGCTGAAACGGGATGCTAAATTATCTTCTATTTTTTTATAAGCTGCAGGCATGGCAGTTTTTACAGATGTTTTAACAGCTGCACTGCCTGTATACATTTTTCTTACCAAATCTTCTGTTTGTCTTACGGAAAGTGCTTTGTTTTTTATTTCAGAAAAAATGTACAGTTGTTTATCTACCATGTCTACATTTATCAATGCCCTGGCATGTCCCATGCTGATAACATTATTTCTAACAGCCACCTGAATATCGGGAGGAAGTTTTAGTAAACGTATATAATTGGTAACAGTACTTCTTTCTTTACCCATTCTTTCTGCCACCTGCTCCTGGGTGTAATCGAGGTCATCCATCAGTCGTTTATAACTTAGGGCAACTTCAATGGCATTGAGGTTTTCTCTTTGTAAATTTTCAAGTAATGCCAATTCAAGCAACTGGCTGCTGTCTGCTTCCCGGATATAAACAGGAACGTCTTTTAAGCCGGCAATTTTTGAAGCTCTGTATCTTCTTTCACCCGCAATCAACCGGTATTTGCCATTAGATACAGGCATTACGGTTAGGGGCTGAATGATATTGTGCATTTTGATAGAAGCTGCCAATTCGCTCAGGGCAGTTTCGTCAAAATCTTTTCTTGGCTGATTTGGATTGGTCTCAATCTGGTCTAATGGAATCCTGCTCGTGGCAGTTGATCTTTCAATCACTTCTTTTTTTAAATCCCCAGCGGCAGTTTTAAGGTCTGAATCAATATTTTGCAACAGGCTTCTAATCCCTTTGCCCAGTGCGTCTTTTTTATTTGCTAAACTCATTTTAGTTCTTAGTTGTAAGTTATTAGTTCTTAGTTAGTCTTTTCGATGAGAAACGTTATGATATATTTTAATCTTCAATTCATGACTATAAACTCAAGACTATTGACTCATAACTGTTTATCTATTCCATTACTTTGTCTTCCTGATTTATTTTTGTCATGTTGTTTTTCTGCAAAATCTCTTTTGCCAAATTCAGATAGTTGATGGATCCTTTGCTGTCGCTGTCATACAAAATTACCGGCTTTCCAAAACTAGGCGCTTCACTCAATCTTGTATTTCTGTGAATGATGCTGTTAAATACTATTTCCTCAAAATGTCGCCTTACTTCACTTACCACCTGATTACAAAGCCTAAGCCTTCCGTCATACATGGTCATAAGTATACCTTCTATCTGCAAATCAGTATTTAACCGGTTTTGTACAATTTTTACGGTATTCAATAATTTGCCCAATCCTTCCAATGCAAAAAACTCTGTTTGTACCGGAACCACTACACTATCTGCAGCTACCAGCGCATTTACCGTAATAAGGCCAAGGGAGGGGGAGCAGTCTATAATGATAAAATCATATTCTACTCTAAGCGGTTCCAACACTCTTTTTAAAACACTTTCCCTGTTGGGATAGTTGATCATTTCTATTTCAGCACCTACCAGATCGATATGTGAAGGAATCAGATCAAGATGAGGGATTTCTGTTTTAAGTACTACATCTTTTGCATCTGCTTCGTTTACCATACAGTCGTATAAACTTTTGGTAATATTGTGTAAATCAAAACCAATTCCTGTGGTACTGTTGGCCTGAGGATCGGCATCTACCAAAAGGGTTTTGTATTCTAAAATAGCAAGACTGGCTGCCAGGTTTATGGCTGTGGTTGTTTTTCCTACGCCGCCTTTTTGATTAGCAATTCCTATAATTCTTGCCATGCTTTATTGAGTATTTAATGGTTGGTTTTTTAATCTGGTTCAATTAATCCGACAATTGTTATTGCCTTTATGCTGCCTTATTCTACCAGTTTGGCAAACATCGGAATAATTTTACGGTAATTACTTAAAAAGTGTCAAGTTGGCAAAATTAATTAATCGGTATAAAATTGGGAACAATAAGTTCTTAAATGTGTTATAGCATAAAAGAACCACCCAAAACCATAGTATATAAATGTTAACTATAATATCAGGATCAAGCAGAGAAGATAATAATACCAGGAAAGTAGCCAAAGAATACCAACGGATTTTGTTGGAAGAATTCAAGACCGATGCCCAAATCTATGCTTTAGATGAAATAAATGCAACCAGCAGGGATAGCTCTTTTAAAAATGCAGAGACCCAATTGTTGATTCCAGCCCAGAAATTTATCATCATTATGCCTGAGTACAATGGTTCTTTTCCGGGAATCCTTAAATTGATGATCGATAATTCGGACATTAAAAAAGTATGGCAGCACAAAAAAGTATTACTTACAGGTGTTTCTACAGGCAGGGCAGGAAACCTCAGGGGGATGGAACACCTGACGGGTGTTTTGCTGTATATGAAGGTGCTGGTACATCCCAACCGCTTGCCCATCAGCATTGTTGATCAATTGATGAATGAGCAGGGTAGATTTACCGATGAAAACACTTTAACAGCCATTCAGACACAATTGAATGAGTTTGTAAATTTTTAGTTTTACTTTCAAAATAAAAAGATGCGTTCTCCCACCGTAGTGATTATTTTTCTCAGCATAATGATGGCCCTTGACTATTATTTTTTTCTGGCTATTAAGGCTGTTTCGCAAACAGCGTCTCCTAAAACTAAATTTATAATAGGGGCTGTTTATTGGGGCATTACTATTCTTGCAGTTATTGGTTTTATGCTTTTTGTATTTACCGACCCGGCGGTGATGGGTAAGAAGCCCCGTACCTATTTGTTTGCTTTTATTGTAGGGTTGTTTCTTGCAAAATTAATAGCCATGTTATTTTTTCTTACGGATGATCTTCGCAGAGCAGTGCAATGGACAGCAGGTAAAGCATTTCCCAACAACAGTAATCCCGAAAAAATGGTGAGCGAACCCATTAGTCGTTCTGTTTTTTTAAGTTGGCTTGGTATTGCAGCGGGAGGCACTCTATTTAGCTCCCTCATTTATGGATTCACGAATAAATATAATTACGAAATCAAAAGAATAAAACTGGCTTACGCAAATTTACCAGCCGCATTTAAGGGTTTAAAAATTGTTCATATCAGTGATATTCACAGCGGCAGTTTGTTGGATATAAAAGCAGTTGAAATTGGTGTTGAAAAAATACTAAAGGAAAAAGCTGATCTAATTTTGTTTACAGGTGATTTGGTAAATGACAAGGCCACAGAAATGGAATTGCTACAGGATGTTTTTGCAAGGCTAAAAGCACCCATGGGTGTTTATTCTACACTGGGTAATCATGATTATGGAGATTATGTGCAATGGCCTATAGAGGGCATTAGTAAAACACAGAATCTTGAAAATCTTAAACAGGTACATGCCAATATTGGTTGGAAATTATTGATGAACGAGCATGTTGTGCTTGAAAGGAACAATGAACAAATTGCCATTTTGGGAATTGAAAACTGGGGAGCCAAAGGAAGGTTTCCTAAATATGGTAAAATGAACGAGGCTTATGCCGGAACAGAAAAATATCCATTTAAAATATTGCTAAGTCATGATCCCAGCCATTGGGAAGCAGAAGTGATTACTTTATATAAAGATGTAGATCTGATGCTAAGTGGCCACACCCATGGGATGCAGTTTGGGGTAGAAATACCGGGCTTTAAATGGAGTCCTGTGCAGTACATGTACAAACAATGGGCGGGTCTATATGAAACTGATCAGCAAAAATTATATGTGAACCGAGGATTTGGCTTTCTAGGTTACCCCGGAAGAGTAGGCGTGTTGCCTGAGATAACGGTAATAGAACTCGTTTAAAATATTCGGGGGTTCCAACAGGGACCCCCGAATATTTTAAACCAATCCCTCTTGAATAGCCACTTTTACCAATCCGGCTGTATTTTTTACACTTAGTTTTTGCAATAAATTATTACGGTGATTTTCTACCGTGCGTAAACTCAGGAATAATTTTCCTGCAATATCCTGATTGGTATTTTCATCTACGATGAGTTTTAAAATTTCTTTTTCCCTACGGGTAATGAGTTGTTTGTTGTCTTGTCCGGACAGACTGTTGAGTAATTGTAATTTTAATTCTTCATGTAAAAATTGTTCGCCGTTATGAACTGTATCAATGGCTTTTACCAATATTTCGGGGCTTACATCTTTCAGTAAATAACCCAGGCAACCCTTTTGTAGCATTTGCTTCATTTGGGTGAGCACATCTACATTGGTTAATGCAATCATTTTTATTGACGGGTATTTTTTAGAAATAATACCAGCCAGTTCTATACCTGTTTTACCGGGCATCTGTATGTCGAGCAGTAAAACATCGGGCTGAGATATTTGCAGTGTTTCCAGCAATAAGTCGCCATTGTTAAATACATCGGTTACCTGAATATGTTTGGCATCTGCCAATATTTTTTGTAATCCGTTTAAAATTATTACCTGATCATCTATAATTGCAACCTTAATCATATTGTATTCATATTTTCCTGGAATGATTCAAATTCGAGATAAATGCTGGTGCCGGTTTCTGGGGAGCTTTGTATATCCAGTTTGCCGCCCAAGTCGTTCACCCTTTCTTTAATATTTTTTAAGCCCATACTTAGTAATTTTTCAAAAGCATCTTCGGGCAATCCGATGCCATTGTCTTCGATGGTAATATCCAAAGTGCCATCTTCCTGAAAGTTTAACTGCACGAGTGCCTGTGTGGCATTGGCGTGTTTGATGATATTGTGCACCAGTTCCTGAATAATCCTGTAAATAGGGAGGTCAAAAGCACTGGTAACATCCGGCCTGTCGCCAATAGCCTGAAAAGCAATGTTGGTTTTGCTCTTGCTCATCATTTTTTCACAAAAAGCTTGAACAGCACTTGCCAATCCCTGATTTAATAAAACTTCGGGCATTAAATTATAAGCCGCTTTTCTTAATTCTACAGTAGCTTCTTCCAGTAGTTTAATACCATCCTGAAAGTCTTCATTTTCTTCATTGGCTTTTACTTTTCTGGCCAGTTCAAAATTCATTCTTGCTACCGATAAAAGGCCTCCAATACCATCATGCAGTTCCCTGCCAATTCTGGTTCTTTCTCTTTCTTCGCCACTGATAGATGCTTTGAGTCGTTCTATTTTTATTTTTTGTTGCAGGTTGTTAATACTTTCCTGCTGCAATTTTTGTTTGTCGATATTTTTCTTACGCCATAAACCAAAAATCAAGAAACCACTAAGGGCTAATAAAGAGATGCCGCCGATCCAGAAATTTTTATCTCTTACTTTGCTGCTCACTTCATTGAGTGTAAGTTTTTGTAATGCCAGTTCTTTGTCTTTTTCTGCCATCCGGTTTCTTATTTCCAGTCGGCTAATCATGTCTATTTTGTCTTTTTTGGTAATGCTGTCGTATAGTTTAATATAAATGTTTTTATACTCCAGTGCTTTTTCATATTCACCCAATGCCTCGTAAGAATCTGCATAAATCTGATAAGATTCTACCACTTCATTTCTAAAGTGAATTCCGGTTGATTTTAAGTCTTCCAGTGCTTTGTTTAAAATATCAATGGTGGTTTGATATTCTTTCTGCTGGAAATAAGCTTTGGCTGTAAGCAGGTCTATTAAACTCAGGTAAAATGCCAGGTACTTTGTGTTCTGTGGATTTTTACCAATTTCTTTTACTTCATTAATATATTTTAATGCTTCTGTTGGTTTATTCTCTTGCAGATAGGTATCTGCGATATTAAAGAATGTTGAAATTTTTCGAGTAATGTTTAACTTTTTTAGCTTCTCTCTTTCTTTAATGTAGGTGAGGTAATAATAACGTGCACTGTCAAATTCTTTAATACTATGGTGGTATGCGCCTTGTATAAAATATACACTGCTCTTGGCATTGGTAGTATCTTTTATTTTAACCGCAGCTAATTTTGCTTTTTCAACAAAACGCTTTACTGTTTTTTTATACTCTTCATTCACAACTCCGCCATAATCGAGGTTTACCCAAAAAATGGTCAATTTTGTAAAGACCATCACTGCAAATTCGGGATTGGTAATATTACCCGCATCCATTTCTTCACCAAGAATATAATAATAATAAGCGGATGAATCTTTTTGTCCCTGTTCATCGTAGGCTTCTGCCAGCAGGAGATGTACATCTGCAATATTGTCGATCGTGCCCCATTGGTTCTTTTCAAAACTTCTTAAGGCATCATTACCCAATTCAATAGATTTGCCCATATCACTACCAAAGTACCATCTGCCCAGCCCTGCAGATGCCAATGCAATACCTTTTGGATATTGAATAGCTTTACTGTTTTCTAAAGCGCTGGTTAAATATTGTAATGCTTCTTTTGGCAATTTTTCTGATAGTTGTGTGCCTTTGTTAATTAGCTCGATAATGGATGCAGTATCCTGTATCCCAAATGTTTGTATTGCAGTCCTTTCCTGTGCCTGGCTTTGTTGATTTGACAAACAAAATAAAAGTATCCAGCAAAGTTTGTTTTTAATAAAACGTGCGGCATAAAAATTTCCGATTGATTTATTAAAGCTGTTTATTTCATTTTTTGTAGCCATGATGTAGTTATCCTTTTATTATGAAGCAGAAGGATAAATGTACAAAATCAAAAACATACTGTTAAATACTACCTGTGTTTATGAAAAAAACGCTTGGATTATTGGAAAAAAGACTAAAAAAAGCAGCACAGCCCATGGGCTTGCTGCTTTTTTACATCTGCATGAAAACTATTTTTTTAAATTATACCTCAGCATAAATTCATGTGCATTGGCACCACCATTAAAATAACCAACCGGGTTTCTGTAAATATCAAAAGAATATCCCAAGGTGAATTTTTCTTTAATGTGAAGGCCGGCTGATAACATCCAGCTTTGGTTAGACCTGTAGCCTAAACCCCAATACAATAATTGATTGTGTTCTACTCTTACAGCACCCAGCACTTCTGTTGGTGCGTTTGGCAGATAAATTACCATAAAGTTTGGAGTAATAGTAGTGCTGCCATCAACATCGAAAGTATAACGGCCGTGGAAATAATAGTGACGGTATAAACGGGCTTCTTCAGACAGGCTCATGTTGCCTGAATAAAAATCCAGTTTAGATTGCACCAGCTGTGAAACCGAAGCACCTATCTGACCTTTTTTAGTTGTATAAGAAATACCAAATCCTGCATCGTATTTAAAGCGGTTGTCGCTGGTACCCAATGCCGGATCGGCGCCAAGGGTTTCTGTTAATTTAGCCCTGTCTATTGAGTATTGTTGAAACCGACTTTCTATCCCAATAGAAAAAATGCCGCCATTGTTGAGGTTGATATGTTTTGCCAGCGAAAGTTCTAATCCTGTTCTTGAAGTGGGGCCTGTTTTATCATTGAAGAGGTAGCCACCGATTCCAATCTTTTGTTTTGGTAAAGCAAAAGATCCGAATACTGTGATTGTTTGCGGGCTCCCACTGATACCACTCCATTGATTGCGATAGGCAACACCGGCAACGCCTTTTAAATCAGCATCTTGCTGAACACCTGCAATTGAGGGATTGTGAAAAATTCCCTGCAGATCCGTTAAGGAAGATGTTTGTAATTGTTGTGCAAATGAAACAGCTGCAGTGCCCATCAATGCTGCTATCAGAATATATTTTTTCATGAGTTTATTTTTTGTTTTCGTTGCCCTGAATTTGCCTGGAAATATTTTATTTTTAGTTTAAATTATTTCCAGGCTTATCCGTTGGCTTTCTGATTAATTTATTTATCTCAAAATGGTTACATCACCTTTCATCGGAACAATTCTGCCACTGATGAGTCTGAAGTTGATTGTATAATAATAAGTTCCGTCGGGAATGGCTTTTCCTTTGTAGGTTCCATCCCAGTTGTTCTGGTAATTATCATTTGTATAAACTTCATCTCCATAGCGATTGTAAACACGAACGATCACCTGATTGGTACAAGCAGCAGCGGTAGTTACTAACCATTTGTCGTTGATACCATCGCCATTAGGTGTAAATGCATTCATCACTTTTACACAATAAGGAATAACTGTAACAGTTGCATCATCGGTAGAAGTACAACCATTCAAATCTTTTACAGTTAATGTATAAGTTGTGTTGGCAGATGGTTTTGCCATTGGTGTATAAGTATTGGCATTTGTAAGTGTTGCAGCAGGAGCCCATGCAATGGAGATCACATTTCTGTTGCCTACACCATCCAATTGAGTTTGAGCGCCATCCACGATGGTTTTATCAGCGCCTGCGCTAATGATTGGATTGGCTCTGATGCCGATATTTACTGTAGCTGTTCTTACACAACCATTTAAAGTTGCAGTAACGGTATAAGAAGCATTGCTGTTTAAAATTGCAATAGGGTTACTGATGCTTGCATTAGACAAGCCTGCAGCAGGCGCCCAGGCATAAGTTGCAGCAGGACTGGTTGTTCTTAACTGAACGGGAGCACCGGCACAAACACTGGTGTCAGCAGGAGCTGCAGTTAGTGTAAGGTTATCGGTGAAGCCAACTGTTACCGTTTTTGTAAGGGTGCCACAAAATGCATCTTTGATGGTAATTGTTTTTACCCCTTGTGTTAAGCCTGTAAAAGTATTGCTCGACTGGAATGTGCCGCCATTGATACTGTAAGTGTATGGGGCAATAGCACCCGTTGTATTAAGTGTAATACTGCCCCCTGAAGGGTTGGTGCATGTTGCATTTACAACTGTTTCAGCAGTGTTAACAGTAGTGTTTGAAGGGTTGCCATATTCCATTATAACAGCACCGCCTATATTAGCACCCGTTACAAACAGTTTTCTGTTGGCAAAAGGTATTGAAGCAGGTACTTTCCTAGGTGCAAATCCTGCTGTTTCATTCAGACAAGAAGTAGGTGCATAATCTAGCCTCCATGTAGTTCCGCCATTGTTTGTAATAAGTAGTGCACCGCCGGGCCCTACAACATAACCGTTGTTTGCGTCATGCATCATGATGCCCGTTAAATTACCCACAGGATAAACTGTTGTGATGTTTCCGGTTATATCTGTCCAGGTAGCACCACCATCGGTGGTTTTAATTACTACTTTTCTTGGGAATCCTATTCCCACCAGGAATACAGTATTGGCATCTAGAGCATACATATCCCTGTATTGTATTTGAGGGGTTACGCCTGGGTAAGGAAGCGGTAATTTATTCCAGGTTAGACCACCATCTGTTGTTTTGTAAATCGTATCCCTGTTTCCTGCTGCATATCCAATCAGACTTGTTGGGAATTCGATATCTGTTAGGTTTTGAGCCAATGAGCCTACAGGGAATCCACTATAAGTACTCCAAGTTGCACCAGCATTGGTTGATCTGAAAACTTTAGATGTTCTTGAAGCAGAAGCAACAGCAAAACTACTATATCCAATTGCCCAGATGCTATCGTTGCCAACTGTGGTAACATCATTCATTTGCATCAATGGGTCTGCTAAAACAGGGTCTAAAGTGATAGCGGTATCAGCAGAGAAATAAAGGGTACCATTACTTACTGCAAAATAGGCTTTGTTGACAGTAGGGAAGGTCATTCCGTTGATGCTGTAAAAAGAAGCCGCAAAATCAGGTCTGCCTCTATCTACCCATGTTTTACCCCCATCTCTTGTTACGGTAATATTTGAACTTCCTGCAGCCATGCCATTGGCACAATCTGCGAAATCAACTTTACTATAACCTGCACTTGCAGGTACTGTAACGTAATTACTTTTCCAGGTACCGCCCGGTATAGAATCTGCCACAACACCGTTCTGGCCCATGCTTAAAAATTTACCATTGGGGGCAATATCCAAAGCCCAAGTTGCGAAACTACTATAGTTTTTTCCTTGAGGTAAACTGTACTCTCTTACCCAGTTTCTACCTGTATCTATGGAGGTCCACATTAAACCAAAATTAGCTGCGGCAAATAATTTACCATTGCTTGCTCTTTTAATCTGGTAAGGATTTGAAGCCAGCAATACCTGTGGATTGGGAATAGGGATTGCATTAGGAGGGAATGGGAAGTTTAAAACTTCATAAGTTCCTCTTTCATACAAACCACTTCCAACATTTAATGTGCTGTCGTTTTTGCCGGTATGTATTTTAAGAACAATATTATTATTAGAAGACATCATTAAAAGCGTACTGTCATTTAATATGTTGATTGCTTTATACGATTGGGTTTGACATTGTACAGATCCAAATTTTGACGTGCAGGTAATGGCAGTTGTTGGTATACCTGTGTAGCCTAATCTTTCCTTACTGGTTGAATAATCTGTTAATACACCATTTGTCAATTTCCATACAAGACTCGCATGATGTGATCCACTGACTGTGGTGGTAGCACTGGTACAAGTTACGGTGCTTGTAACACTTGGTATACGAGCATAGGTACTAAGGCCTGATCCTACAATATATCCTACGGAGTTATTAAATTCAATGCGCAAAATATCTTTGTCTTTGGCTGTAACGTCTTCCAAAATTGGAGGGTAGTTTGCATTGGCAACATATCCTATTCTTGATTTACCCCCTATTGGAGCTGCCATAGAGTCCCATGTTGTTCCTCCATTTCTTGTAAAGTAAACTTTTGGCAAAGAATCGGGTGTATTGTGCTGTCCGCCAATGTAACCAGTATCTTTATTGACAAACCAAACGGTATTAATGTTTCTGCCTCTTGCAAACAGGGGCGTTGTTATAAATGACCAGCTTGCTCCCGCATCCGTAGTTTTGGCCATTGCGCCACCAGATCCTACTGCATATGCAATGGTGGAGGTTACAAAATGCACATCGCTAAAGGCTGATTTTGTGATTACGTTGGCCGCAGTATAAAAAGTAAAAGGACCATAAGTCCAGTTGGAGCCGCCATCTGTAGTTTTAGCAATACCTCCATCACTACCAACAGCCAATGCTGTATTGTTGTCAAAATAATCAACATCCAGTACTGTAAATCCAAATTGTTGTGGGTTGCTGAATTTCCAGTTGACCGTATTGTAAAATCCCTGGCCAACCTGAGCTTGTGTTAAATTCCCCATCATCATAAAAGCGATGACCAGATAAAGTGTAAACTTTTGTCTCATAAAACTTTTTCTCATTTTTAAATAATTGTTTTGATTAAGATAGACTTTGCAAAAGCCGGTTTGTGTAATGGATTTTAAAGCGGAAACATTCTTTGTTTTAGTGGTATAAAAGTATTGGTAATGCTTATTTTTTAACTGAGTGTAAATACCTGATTTAAAAATTGAGTATTTACACTCAATTTTCAAAACGGGTATAAAAACAGGTTGAGTCGGGTAGAAAGCTGCTTTTAAATTGTTTAATTTGTATTGGTCCAGAACTAGCTTTGGCCGAATTTAGAAGCGTTTTAATTTTTTACCAGCTATTTTTTACAATTATGCTTAGGGCACTATTTACTTTCATATTATTAAGTGTTTTAATGGGCGTTCAGGCTCAGGATAAGTCCAATAGAGGCAAAGAGTTCTGGTTGGCTTATGGGTTTGATTATAGCTTTTTTCATGAATCGCCTGTAAATAACCAGGAGTTGGCTATTTATATTAGTACAGAACTAGCAACAACGGTTACCGTATCTATAACCAATACAGGCTATACACAAACTTTAAATATTCCTGCCAACACCGTTAATGCTACTATACTAATTCCTAAATCTGGGCCGGATGATGCACGTACATTAAGTGATGGATTACAAAACAGGGGTATTCATATTGTAAGTACAGCGCCGGTGGCAGTTTATGCGCATGTATATTCCACAATGGTTTCCGGTGCAACTATGTTGATGCCAGTAGAAACATATGGGTATTCTTATTATTCTATCAATTATTATCAAACCACTTCACAAAGCAGTCCGGCAGACTGGTATTCCTGGTTTTATGCTATTGCTACAGAAGATAATACCAGGCTGGAGATTACCCCATCGGATACAACAAAAAATGGATGGCTTCCTGGGCTAACGTATACGGTGAACCTAAATAAGGGGGAGTCTTACCATGTCTTTGGAAAAGCAATATTTGATTCTAATCCTGATCATGCCAGTAAGGATATGACCGGAAGTAAAGTAATTTCAGTAGTTGGGGCAGATGGTATTTGTCATCCGACAGCTGTTTTTTCCGGTTCTGGTGGTATTCGTTTATGCAGGGGAGATGGAGGAGAATTTATGCACCAGCAGGTTTTCCCATCACAGGCATGGGGTACCCGCTATTTGACTTATCATACGATTAATAATACCAGTACAGATATTCTTGAAACCAACCGGAATTATTACAGGGTTTGTGTGCAGGATCCTACGGCAGTGGTAAAAAGAAATGGGGTTGTATTAACCGGACTGATCAAGAATTTTTTCTATGAATTTATGGATTCTACAGGGGGTGATTATATAGAATCGAATAAGCCGATTCTGTTGTCACAATACACTACCAATAAAAACCAATGCTGGAACTATCCAACTACTTCACCCTCGCCTCCTTCTTATGGTGATCCGGAAATGTTTTATTTGAGTCCGATAGAGCAGGGGCAAAAAGATGTATTGTTTTATGTGAGCAGAAAATCGAGTATCGATTATGTGTATGCCAATATTCATTTGCCAACAGCAGCAGTGGCTTCTTTAAGGTTTGATGGGGTAGCACCGCCTGCAACTCAAATTATTCCTCATCCTAATTATCCGGGATATTCTGTTGCGCTTGTAAGAATACCGGGAGCAGCAGCACAACATCGGATTACAGCCGACTCTGCTTTTACCGCTACCGTATATGGCTTGGGTAATTATGAAAGTTATGGTTACAATGTAGGAACCTTAATCAATAACCTTAACAATTACAGTGTTATTGAAAACACCAACAATACCAATGGACTAACGGATACGTTTACCTGCAAAAATACGCCTGTTCGATTATTTGTAAAACTGGCTTATCCAGCGTTAAGCATTCATTGGAAACTAAGCCAGGTGGCGGGTATGTTTCCCAATGTAGATTCTTTGATCCCTAATCCTGTTCCGTTGGGAACAGAACTTATCAATGGCAGGACTTATTATATTTATACGTTGCAGCAGGATTTTTCTTTCAGCAATACCGGTACTTTTTACCTGCCTGTTTCTTATACTGCAGCCGTTATTCAGAATTGCAGCCAAACAGAAAATGCTACTGTAAAGATTGTGGTAAAACCCGGTCCGATAGCCGACTTTACCTGGTCTAATGCATTATGCCTGCAGGATACCATTCATTTTACGGGCAGTTCTGTTCCGGGGCTTTTTAACCTTACGGGATATAACTGGTTGTTTGATGATGCTTCTACCGCAAGTACGGTAAATACTTCCAAGAAATTTTTGACAGATGGCAACCATCCTGTGCGCTATCGGATCATTGCAGATAATGGCTGTTTTGCCGATACTATAAAGACGGTTACTATATTAAATAATCCGATTGCAAAATTTGGTGTGATCAGTAGTATTTGTCAACGGGATTCTGTTTATATAACGGATACTTCTGCTGTTGCTTCTGGAACAATCACCAGCTGGAAATGGGATTTTGGAGATGGAAATAATGTTGTTAAAACCAATGGTAATCCATTTTATCATTCCTATAATAATGCAGGAACTTATCTGATATCACTGGTTGTTACATCTTCCAATGGTTGTAAAAGTGACAGTTTAAAAAGAACCGTTACGGTATTGGCAAGGCCTGTTTCTAAATTTGGGTTTGATAAAAATGTTTGTCTGGGGCAGTCTGTTTTGTTCAGCGATAGTTCGGCTACAACTTCAGGAACCATTACACAATGGACCTGGAATTTTGGCAATGGCGATACCCAGGTTAAAACCAATAATAATCCATTTAGTTATACTTATACGGCAGTGGGTAATTACAATGTTGGTTTGTTTGTAACCGGCTCCAATGGTTGTGTAAGTGATTCATTTAAGCTTACCGTAAATGTAACATCCAAACCTTCCT
Source organism: Chitinophagaceae bacterium (assembly GCA_947504605.1). Taxonomy (GTDB): domain Bacteria; phylum Bacteroidota; class Bacteroidia; order Chitinophagales; family Chitinophagaceae; genus Ferruginibacter. The sequence goes on along the minus strand of CANNJE010000064.1, from coordinate 795 downwards.
CGAGTTTTAATATAGCAGGCAAATCTTGTGTGGACAGTGTTTACAGCTTTACGTCTGCAACTTTAAGTGGTGCGGTACCATCTAACTGGTATTGGAATTTTGGTGATGGGCAAACCGTTAATATTACCAGCACCCATCTAGCCAATCATAATTATACGGTTCCGGCAATCAGTTTGCGTGTGCGACATGCCGTTACTTATGGGGGTTGTCCAAGTGACACCACTGACCAAATCATTTCGGCCATATTTGGAAACCCTTCCGCCAATTTTACTATAGATAGTGATACGCTTTGCGAAAACCTTCCTGTAAAAATTTCCGGAGTGGGCAGCGCCGATATTAGTGTTTGGAACTGGGATTTTGGGAATGGATTGGGGAATCAGGTCCCAACATTTAGCAGGACCTATTCAACCGCCGGAAATTATACCGTAAAACTGTTTGTTCAAAATGCGGGTGGTTGTAAATCTGCCCTACAATCGGCTCCATTAAATATAGCTGTGGCACCTGTGGTAGATGCAGGGCCCGATATTTACCTGCGGCCAGGAGAAAGTAAAACGATCAATGCAAGTATTGCCAATGCATCCCTGTATAATTTTTTATGGACGCCAGCAACATCTCTCAATAGTTCTGTGATTTTAAATCCAATCACTTCTGCTTTGAATCCTTTGTTGTATACGATTATGGCAGTGAATAAAACCAGTGGTTGTGTGGATTATGACAGTGTGGATGTAAAAATTGTAACGACTATTTTTGTGCCGAATGCTTTTTCACCCAATGGGGATAATATAAATGATGTGT
>CANNJE010000063.1 GCA_947504605.1 Chitinophagaceae bacterium | reverse complement strand
TTTATAAAATACATTTTGGAATAGATAGCATCTTCCCAAAAATAATCAAGGCTTATAGTAATGATAAAGTAAGTAAAAGTGGTTAATAAGACCTTTGCCCAAAAGTTCATATTATGTTGCAATTTAATTTTCTGTAAAATTAAATTGTACTGTTACGATACTTTCATCTGCGGCTTTATCAAACTGCATTTTTCGAAGATAACCGCTGATAGCAGTTGCATAAGCTTTATCGAAGCTGGTACTGGGCTTTACAATTTTAATAAACATTCCCTGACCTGATGGAGCTACTTTTATCTGAGCGTAAATGGTAGCTCTTTTTAATTCGGCAGTAAAGGAATAATACTTGATTACTTTTCTGTTGCCACTTGTAACTATTGGGCCACCTACTTTTCCGCCTGGAGTATTACCATAGGAATCCTTATTGCCAGTTGGGTCGCCAGCATCTCCAGTACCCTTTGGGTTTTTACCCTGCATTTTGTATCCATTATCTTCTGTATCATTATTGCCTCCACCAGTTCCCTGGCCCGGATAAATCAGTTTGGGTTTCTTTGGTTTTGGAGCAGGAACAGTAACGGGGGCTGTTATAGCAGTTTTTACAGGCTTTGGGTTTATTTTAACCGGTTTGCTTACCGGAGCAGCATCTGCTTCAGCATTATCGTCGGGCGTGACATTTTCGTTTGTTTGTTCGGGTACCGCAGCTGTTTGTTGTGGCGGTTCAGGTGTTTCTTGCTCAGGAGATCTTTCCCCTTTTATTAAAGGCTGCACATCTCCAAAACCTTCTTCATTGTTTCCCAGGTTAATTTCAATCAAATCGAGGGCCACAGGTGGAGTAGGAGGTTCAACTGTCCAGCTGATGAGAAAAAACATTAATAGCAACATACCGCATATGAATGCGGTATATAAAAATGCCTTCCTGTTTTTTTCTGATTCAAATGTTGTGGTCATAGTATAATGCTTATACATCGTAAAGTTATTTGATTATATGCTTTAAAGACGTTTCAAATAACCCAAATACATAAATTGATAAAAATTTTAACAAAAGACCCGACGTTATTAGATTATTTAACGGGATAGTTTCTTTCACCAAACAGTAAACTTCCAATCCGTATCATATTACTTCCTTCGTTTAATGCAATTTCATAGTCTCCACTCATTCCCATGCTTAATAAATTAAAGCCAGAACTAGGAAGGTTAGCATTAGAGAACAACTGATTTAAATGTTGGAATTCTGTTTTTACTTTTTCCAGATCATCACTAAATGAAGCCATACCCATCAATCCTCTTACAGAAACATTGGGATAATTAGTGTAATTGGAATGGATAATCCGAGTTGTCAAGTCCTTTAATTCGGCTTCATCAAACCCAAATTTTGTTTCCTCTTCTGCAATATGTACCTGCAGCAGGCAATCGATTATCCTGTTATTTTTAGCTCCTTGTTTGTTTATTTCTGCCAATAGTTTTTCGCTGTCTACTCCATGAATAAGATGTACAAAAGGAGCAATGTATTTTACCTTATTACTTTGCAGGTGACCAATAAAATGCCAACGAATATCTTTTGGTAAAACTTCGTATTTATCTACTAGTTCCTGTACATAGTTTTCGCCAAAATCCCTTTGCCCAAGATCATACAGTTCCTGTATATCTTCCATAGGTTTTGTTTTGCTAACAGCAACGAGTATTGCATTCTTATTGTCTGTTATGTTTTTTATCTTTTTGTATGCTTCAGTGTTTATAGCCATCTTATACAGTCATATCCTTCCACCGGAAGGAACTTATTTTTTTAATGAGAAAATAGGCTGTTGTTGCTGCAAGGGGTGTAAGGCCAATAACCAGCCAGTTAATATTTAAGGCAAGGTAATGCAACCCAACCAATGAAGCAATGACAAGAAGCTGTAACATTACTTTAACTATACGGCCCGATTGCATTTTAACATTGAGTTGTTGCGAAAAAGGGAGAAAATGTTTTGACAAAATTTCGAGCAAGAAAAAAATGATGATGTTGTTAAAAAGTCCGAAAACAAAGTCATCAATAATTGCAGGCCCCCAAGTGTAAAGACAATAAACAAACAACAAAAGATAAGGCGGTAAAAAGAACTTGGTGAGCAGGGCTTTTAAGGAACCGCTGATGATTTGTCCGGGATATTTTACCGGAGTGGATTGATAGACCCATGCAGCTTGAAATTGTTCAAAATAAGACACCATTGTTTTACTGGTACTAACACTGAACATGGGTAAATAGATCATCCATAAAAATAATCTTGAATCTGGGAGAGATGATAAAGTGGCCTGAAAATTTTTCCCGCTTTTAAAAACGAAAATAAAAACAAAAACCAGGATATAACCAAGGCTTGGATAAAACTGCATCTTAAAACCTTTATCACGGCCAGTAATTTTCCAAACCAATTCATAGCCTGCTTTTTCTAAAGGATGGTAGCATACTATAGACGATAAGCGGGAGGATAAGCTTCGTTTGCCAGTATTTTTTTGATTTGACTTTCTGGTGCTTTGCTGGTCGTTTTGCAGTAGTGATAATTTTTCTGCAAAGGAGGGCGCAAGATATTTGATCATTACCCAAAAGGTAAATACCGGAATTACTAAAGCACAAAAGATCATTAGCAAGTGAATGGAATCAAATTGAAACATTTGAAAACTCTCTATACTTAGAGCCATCCATACTGGCGGCAAAAAATAGGAATACCAGTGAAGCGTAAATGACTGAGCTATTTCTTCAAAATTAATAAGACGTGGCAGTAACTGATAGCCTACCGTAAAAAGCAAAGTCATAAAAATTTGAAAATATCCAATGATATCTTTTACTTTCTGTTCATTGCCGAATCTGAGAATGAGAATGTACAAAAGGTAGGTAAAAAAAACGGCCAAAGCAACTGTGAGTAAAATAGTGAAAATGGCAGTTAGGCCAGCAGCAATACCATGGGTTATAAAAATTGCTACAAGTGGGAATAAAGCCAAAGCAATTGTAAACTGCAATAGGTAAACAAGGATATGTATAAGTCTGGCTAAAAAAATGGTTTTACTGTTTATGGGCCGTGGTAATATGATCTGGTTATCTGTTGTGTCCAATAATACAGAACTGAAATCTGTAATGAGCGTCATAGCCATCATAAACAAAAGGTAAGCATGAAAAAAAATCATACTTAACATCATTGACTTTGTAAAGCCAATCATAAATGCCATCATAAGTCCAAAGAAACCATATACAATCAGTGTCATCAATAAAGGGTTTTTAGGCTCTTTATTTTTTTGCTGTTTATAATTAGCACGAACCCTTCTGCGGTCCAATAGGATTTTGGTTTCAGTAATTATTGTGAGCCTGTCAAAATCTACCCCCTCTTTAATAAATACCTTTGCGAGGGATAATAATAACTTCAATATCCATTTATCCATCGTTTAGCTTTTTAATACATCAATAAATTGTTGGGCAGTATTTTGGTGTTGTTCCGGTCCGCCGGTAAGCGCTGTGAAAATATTTTCCAGAGAACCACGGCTTGCCTGATGTTGCAGGGATTCAAAACTTCCATCTGCAATCACTGTTCCTTTATCGATGATAATGATGCGGTCACTTATTTTTTCTACTACGTCCATTATGTGGGAAGAGTAAAAAATCGTTTTGCCAGCATGTTTTAATTGAGATAAAATTTCTTTTACAAGTATTACGGCATTGGCATCCAAACCGCTGAGGGGTTCGTCTAAAAAAATAATTTCCGGGTTGTGCATCAGTCCGCTGATGAGTAATACTTTTTGTTTCATGCCCTTGCTGAAGCCATTCATGCGCATATCAGCTTTGTCGGCCAAATCAAATAATCTTAAGAGTTCGTTCGACTTTATATTTATTTCCGCATCTTCCAATTGGTAAAGTTTACCTACAAATCTTAAATATTCAATAGGGCTTAATACTTCATATAATGCAGCCTGCTCTGGTATGTAGCCAATCTTTTGTTTGATTTCGATAGGATTTTCTCTCACATTCATTCCCAATACATTTACTTCTCCTTCAAAATCACTGAGGATGCCTGTTAGTATTTTAATTGTTGTGCTTTTACCGGCACCGTTGGGGCCAATGTATCCAACAATTTGTCCGGCATCAATGGTAAGGTCAATTCCTTTTAGAACATAGTTGCCACTGTACTGTTTTTTGAGATTGGAAATCTGTATGATACTCATGAGGCGAAGTTAATGGATGGATATGAAATGTCCAATGGACAAGTATTAATAAGCCCATCGCCAGTTTTTAATAATTGGAGTCCTGTCTGGTAATGGAATCAGCAATAAAAAAATTCCCGATGAAAAAATCACCGGGAATTACTATTATTTTATTTGTACAAATAATCAATATGTATTTGAGCTGGTTGCGAACTACCAACAATGTACTATTTAAGTATCGTTCTGCTAATTACAATTCTTTGCACTTCACTGGTTCCTTCATAAATCTGTGTGATCTTTGCATCCCTCATCATACGTTCTACATGGTATTCTTTTACGAAGCCATAACCACCATGAATTTGTACTGCTTCTGTGGCTGTCCACATAGCTGTTTCACTAGCAAATACTTTTGCCATAGAACTGCTGAGGGTATAATCCATTTTGTTGTCTTTTTCGTAAGCAGCTTTAAGGCATAACAGCCGGGCTGCTTCAATCTTGGTAGCCATATCTGCCAGTTTAAACTGTATGATCTGGTGGTTCATGATTTCTGTTCCAAATGCCTTACGTTGTTTGCTGTAAGCTAGCGCCAGTTCATAGGCGCCACTTGCAATACCCAATGCTTGTGAAGCAATTCCAATACGACCACCAGCAAGGGTTTTCATGGCAAATTTAAAACCAAAGCCATCTTCGCCAATACGGTTTTCTTTAGGCACTATTACATCATTAAAGAGGATGGTATGTGTATCACTGCCACGAATTCCCAGTTTGTTTTCCTTGGCCCCTACAACAACACCGGGCCAGCTTTTTTCTACAATAAACGCATTGATTCCACGGCTACCTTTTGAAACATCTGTTTGTGCAATTACCAAATAAACGCTAGCGCTGCTACCATTGGTAATCCAGTTTTTGGTACCATTTAATAAATAATGATCTCCTTTATCTTCTGCAGTGGTTTGTTGAGAAGTGGCATCACTACCGGCCTCGGGCTCGCTTAACAAAAAAGCACCGATAAAAAGTTCGCCATCTTTTTTTCCCTGAGCCAAGGGGGTTAAATATTGTTGTTTTTGTTCTTCCGTGCCGTATTCTTGTAAACCATAACAAACAAGGCTATTGTTAACACTCATACATACACTTACACTTGCATCTACTTTACTTATTTCTTCCATGGCTAGTACGTAGCTGATGGTGTCCATACCGCTTCCGCCATATTCAGGTTTAACCATCATACCCATAAAACCAAGGTCGGCCAGTTTTTCTATTTGTTCTTTGGGGAATTTTTGATGTTCATCTCTTTCTATTACGCCGGGCAGGCATTCGGACTGGGCAAAATCACGGGCAGCCTTTTTTATCATCAGATGTTCTTCTGAAAGTTGAAAATCCATATAGCAATTTTTAATAAACAAAAGTAAGGTTTGTAGGCTGTGTTTAGTTTTATTGAACCTATATTTTTTATCATTTGATAATTTTACAAAACAAATACCATTTTGTTGAATTTTGGTTCAGATAATCGGACTATCCTTAACATTTTGCCTATTATATGCAAATTCAAATTCCTGTCAATTTTATCTTTATATCTTTGCGCACTCATGAATACAGCCAGGCAAAATTTAAAAGTTCAAAAATTTATTGCTACTATTTCCATTCTGCTTTTTTTTATAAAAATTGCAGCATGGTATATCACCAATTCTGTAGCCATTCTTACAGATGCTTTGGAGAGTATTGTAAATGTGGTAGCAGGTTTAATTGGTGTATATAGTTTATATGTATCTGCCAAACCCCGGGATATTGATCATCCTTATGGGCATGGGAAAATAGAGTTTATTTCGGCAGCAATTGAAGGGACCCTTATATCAGTAGCGGGCTTTATCATTTTCTACGAAGCCATTCAAAATCTTCGTTTTCCTCATGATATTAAAAAATTAGATTGGGGTATTTTATTGGTTGCAATTACGGCTGTTATCAATTTTGTGGCCGGTACCCTTTGTGTAAGAACCGGTAAAAAAAATAAATCACTGGCACTTGTTGCAAGTGGAAATCATTTAAAATCTGACACCTATTCTACAGCAGGTATCATTGCCGGATTGATTTTATTGTATTTTACAAAGATTAGTTGGATGGATAGTGCTGTAGCCATGCTTTTTGCTTTTATTATTATTTTTACTGGGTATAAGATTGTACGAAGTTCCATAGCGGGTATTATGGATCAGGCTGATGATTTATTGCTGAAAGAACTGGTAGTAAGTTTAAATGAAAACAGGAATAGCAATTGGATAGACTTACATAATCTTCGAATCATTAAATACGGATCAACCCTGCACCTGGATTGCCATCTTACGGTACCCTGGTATTTTAATGTACATGAGGCACATAAGGAAGTAGATTTATTAACAGAATTGATCAGAAGTAATTTTGGAGAATCTGTTGAGTTATTTGTTCATACAGATGGTTGTCTGGACTTTAGTTGTGCTATCTGTATTAAAAAAGATTGTCCTGTTCGCCTACATCCTTTTGAGGAAAAAGTAGAATGGACTATGGATAATATTTTAAGTAATACCAAACATAAAGTGACGAATGCAAAAGTTAGTCCTTGATAAGGAGTATTGGAACAGTAAATACGAGCGCCAACAAATCGGCTGGGATTTGGGTACTGTTTCTATTCCGCTAAAAGAATATCTTTTTCAGTTAGCCGATAAAAATATTGCTATTCTTATTCCCGGATGTGGGAATGCACATGAAGCAGAGTTTTTGCTTCAACATGGATTTACCAATGTAACAGTAATAGATATTGCACCCATAGCGGTAGAAGCCATAAAAATAAAGTTAAAGGAGTATGATAATAAAGAGTTGCATGTTATATGCGGCGATTTTTTTGAATTAAATGCAGTTTTTGATCTTATCATTGAGCAAACATTTTTTTGCGCACTCGATCCTCTATTGCGCAAAGCTTATAGAGATAAGATGTTTGACTTGTTATCTCAAGAGGGTAAATTAGCAGGGCTTTTATTCAACCGGATTTTTGAGGGTGGTCCGCCATTTGGGGGTAGTAGGGAAGAGTACCTTCAATTATTTTCTTCAAAATTTACAGTTAAATTAATGGAGGAATGTCACAATTCTATAATCCCACGTGCAGGATCTGAATTGTTTTTTGTATTGGTTAAGCCAACCCCAATGCTATAATTATTAACAATGGGTTTACCTTTTATCTTAAAAAGGTATTAATACAAAATATGCGTTTATGAAAGAAGTAAGAATATTGCCCGAAAGAAAAACCATTGCTATGGTGGCGCACGATAACAAAAAGGCCGAACTGATAGAATGGGCCATCTATAATAAAACATACCTGGCCAAGCATGATCTGATAGCCACCGGAACTACTGGTAAGTTATTGGAAGCTGAACTGGACCGGCCAGTTAAAAAAATGTTGAGCGGGCCCTTGGGTGGTGATCAACAAATAGGGGCCATGATAGCTGAAGGGAAAATTGACGTACTTATTTTCTTTTGGGATCCCATGGAAGCACAGCCACACGACAGTGATGTAAAAGCATTGTTAAGGCTTGGTGTAGCATGGAATATTTTGTTGGCCTGCGACAGGGCTACAGCAGATTTTATTGTCACATCTCCTTTGATGCAGGTCGTATACCAAACTCAGATTCCTGATTATTCTAATTACCTGAAGAGAAAAGTGAATTGATTTTATACTCTTATTGTGCTGCGAAAATGGATGCTACCATATAAGCAGCAGTTGCAGTTAATACTCCCAGCAACATCAATCTTACTGTACCCCAAAAAAGTGGCTCTTTGTTTACTTTACTTTTAATAAAACCAACAAATAGCAAAAAGACCAATGTAAAAATAGTTGAATAAAAAAAAGCGTCTTTTTTTTCATGAATGAATAAATAGGGTAGCAGCGAAATAAAACCTCCTGCTAAGAAAGACAATGCAATTATAAATGCAGTTTTTAATAAGGATGAACTTTCATTTCTTTCTGACTCCGGTAAATGTGCCTTTAAATAAGCTTTCCATTCTTTGCTGTCATTTTCAATTTCTGTGGAAGCCAGATCCTGCATTTCTTTACTAAGGTTCAGTTGTTTAAAAAGAGAAATTGTTTTTTTTAGTTCATCCTTTTTTAGCACAGCTTCTTCTTCTGTGGTTTTTTGTGCAAAATTTTCTTGTCTCCCTTTTGCTGCAAAATAACCTCCAACTCCCATAATAATAGCCCCTCCAACTAAAACAATATAGCCTGCCTGAATAATGGTTTGATTGTTTCCGGCTATTACACTAAAACCTGTAATTACAGCAAATGTAATTATAAGCCCATCGCTGATACCAATAACAGCCTGTTTAAAAGCTGCCACTACATGGTTTATTCCTGGGTTTATATTCATTAATACAAAAATTGTTTAATAGTTATTGTTTAAACTAAGCAAGTGTAGATAAACTCTTTTCAATTATGTTAACTGCTTCCAATATTTGTTTTTCAGTAATTATTAATGGTGGTGCAAAACGTATAATATCTCCATGAGTAGGTTTGGCCAGCAAACCGTTTTTCATCAGTTCTATGCAAAGTTTCCAGGCTGCATCTTTGTTGGAGTGTTTGATTACGATAGCATTTAGCAAACCACGGCCACGTATAACCGAAATAAACGGAGAATTCAATTTGGAAAGTTCTGCTCTGAATAATATTCCCATAGCCATAGCATTGGCTTCCATATTTTCATCTTTCAAAACACGTAGTGCTTCCATCGCAACTTTACATGCTAATGGGTTGCCGCCATAAGTACTGCCATGTTCACCGGGTTTGATCGTCATCATTATTTCATTGTCTGCTAGTACTGCACTAATGGGTAAGGTTCCTCCACTTAAGGCTTTGCCTAAGATTAAAATATCGGGTCTGGTATTTTCATGGTCACAGGCCAGCATTTTTCCTGTACGGGCAAGTCCTGTTTGTATTTCATCAGCAATCATCAACACATTGTATTTGTCGCACAAAACACGGATGCCGCTGATATATCCATCATCAGGAACTACTACACCAGCTTCTCCCTGTATGGGTTCAAACATAAAAGCTGCTACATTTTTATCCTGCATAGCTTTTTCTAATGAAAGAAGATCATTGTAAGGAACAATTTCAAAACCGGGCATATATGGTCCGAAGTTTTTATAACTGCTGGGGTCGGTAGAAGAGGATATCGCAGCCATTGTTCTGCCCCAAAAATTTCCTTCGGCAAAAAGGATTTTGGCTTTATTTTCTTCAATGCCTTTTACGGTATACCCCCATCTTCTTGCAAGTTTGATAGCTGTTTCGCCACCCTCTACTCCAGTGTTCATTGGCAATACTTTATCATAACCAAAATAGCTGGTAATGTATTTTTCATATTCGCCTAGTAGGTTATTATGAAATGCCCTGGAAGTAAGGGTGAGCACTTGTGCCTGTTCTATCAAAGCAGATATGATTTGCGGATGGCAATGTCCTTGGTTTACGGCAGAGTAGCCACTCAAAAAATCGAAGTATTGTTTATTTTCTACATCCCATAAATGCACTCCGAGTCCTTTTTTTAACACTACCGGCAGTGGATGATAATTGTGTGCACCATATTCTTCTTCCAGGTCTAAAAAGTATTGAGATGTTGAATTGACTTGTGTGGATGTATTCATTTTATGAATATTAAATGGTAATTGGTCATTAGTAACTAATCTTTTTATTCAAAGAAAAATTTAGCTACTTAAACCGAAATAGGGTGTTTTAAAAAAGGGGATATTGCCGCCGTGTATGGCGTAGTGGAACTGTCTTAATGATTCAGTAAATCAAGATTGCTGTTTAAGAATGCTATGGTTGTAGATGTTTTGATTTTTCAAAGATAAAATATTAAACCCATTTTTGGAAGTAATGATTCGGAAAATTCATTTCCGGGGTATTATCTTTTTCAAAAATGCCGTAAACCGTGCTGCCGCTGCCACTCATGCTGGCGTAAATTGCACCATAGGCATACAAGGCCTCTTTAATTGCTTCAATTTCTGGGTATGCTGCAAATACAGGTTTCTCGAAATCATTGATAATATGATCTCTCCACTCTTTCGGAGGGCTTTTAATCAGGGTTTTAAGATCTGAATTATTTTCTCCAACAAGTATGTTTGTAAATGCAAGTGCGGTGCTGATATGGATGCCTGGATTAAGTATAAAAATTTTATAAGCAGATAAATCTATTTCCAAAGGTTCAAAGATTTCTCCACGGCCTGTTGCAAAGCAGGGTTTGTTAATAATAAAGAAAGGGCAATCGCTGCCCAACTGCAGGGCATATGCTAGTAGTTGTTCCTTGGTAAGTTGTAATTCGAATTTAGTATTGATTAACTTTAAAATAAAAGCCGCATCTGCAGAACCACCGCCCAGTCCGGCACCCATTGGTATTACTTTATGCAAATGCAAGGTTACTGAAGGCAATTCGGGGAAATCTTTTTTAATAAGATGATAAGCTTTGATGCATAAATTATCATCAGCTTTGCCATGAACCTGTATGCCGCTGCTGCTAAATTTAACATCTGTGATTTGGTCCTCAGAACGAATTATTTCAACTGCGTCTTTAATATCAATAGGATAAAAAAAAGTTTGCAGATCATGGTATCCATCTGTTCTTTTGGCCAGAATGTTTAATCCGATATTTATTTTACAATTAGGAAATAATACCATCTGAATTGATAATGAATTATTGGGGTATTCGGTTTAAATGAAGCGTATAAAAGGGGAAACTATGGTTTAATCATTCTCGATTTTATGATAAATATATCCATTTATTTTCCCCTGCTTTTTATTTCATCTCTGATAGCAATTGCCTTGATATAATCTTCGTGTTCCAATACTTCAGTAAGCAGGTTATTAAGTTCGGAGAGGTTTAAGGATTTGAGATCATCTTTAGTACTTTGATCGGAGCTAACAGCAGATGTTGATGCCGGGACAGCTTCTTTTTTATTTTCATCTCCCATCATTACGCCAGCTTGTTCCAATATATTTTCGTAAGTGAATACAGGGCAGCCAAATCTTACAGCCAATGCCAATGCGTCAGAAGTGCGGGAATCAATTTCAACCGTATCATTGGCGGAACTACAAACAAGTTTCGAATAAAAAACACCTTCCTGCAGGTCGTTGATAATAATTTCGTGTAATTCAACATTAAATGCCATCATGAAATTTTTCATTAGGTCGTGAGTAAGCGGGCGGCTTGGATTCATTCTTTCCAGCGCTACGGCAATGGCTTGCGCTTCAAAACCGCCTATTACAATGGGTATACGCCTAAGACCATTTATTTCTCCCAAAACAACCGCATAGGAGTGCGTTTGTGTAATACTGTGCGAAAGTGCTATTATTTCCAGTTCAATTTTTTTCATATTCTTTGTAGATTATCATATTGCTTGTAGCAAACAGTAAATGTAAAAAAAATGATTTCGTAGCCGATTAGATTTTTTTGCAGGTATATTCTGCCCGACAGGGAACTCCTTTTTTCTAAACCAAATAATCAGCTTGCCTATAATTAATGTTTTCATAACCTTTCGGTCACAAATTCATAACAGTTGTCATTGAAAATTGCAAACACAAAACTACTGAATATGAAATTATTAAACTTACTTTTTGCATGCACATTTTTTTTTATTTCCTGTAAAAAAAGCAAGGATTCCGATTTTTTTGTAAATGAAGACCCTTCGACATTTAAAGAGATAGGGAGTATTGGTATTGGAGGTGTTGGAGCAGCAGAAATATCTGCCTACGACCCAATCACACAGCGCCTTTTTGTTGTTAATAACAGCAGCACCAATAAGATTGATATTATTGATATTAAAAATCCGTCAGCACCTGCCTTGATTTCCAGTATTCCTCTGACTTCTTATGCTGGAGCTGTTAATAGCCTTGCTGTGAGTAACGGAAAACTGGCAGCAGCCATTGAGGCATTAAATAAACAGGATAATGGTAAAGTTGTTGTTTTTAGAACTGATAATTATAATGAAGTTAAAGTGGTGACAGTTGGGGCTTTGCCCGATATGATCACTTATAGCGCTGATGGTAATTATATATTGACCGCCAATGAAGGTGAACCTAGTAATGATTATACCAATGACCCGGCAGGTACGATTTCTATAATCGAAGTAAATAACAATTATGCTGTCACTACAATTGATTTTTCATCCTTTATTGCTCAGGAAACTGCATTGAAAGCCAACGGTTTTAGGGTATTTGGCATCGGGAATAATTTTGTAAAAGATATTGAACCTGAGTATATTACCATTTCAGGTGATTCTAAAACGGCCTGGGTTACTTTACAGGAGAACAATGCCATTGCAAAAATCAATATCACAACCAAAACAATTACTAATATTTTCCCTTTGGGATTTAAGAATTATAATTTAGATGAAAGTGCCATTGATGTTAGTGATTTGGATGCTATAGTGGGTACCTTTGCGAAATGGCCTATTAAAGGTATTTATATGCCTGATGCAATTACTATCCTTGAACAAAATGGTATTCCCTTTCTGTTTACGGCCAATGAAGGTGATGCAAGAGAATATACAGCATTCGCAGAAGCAAAGCGGGTTAAAACATTAACACTGGATCCTTTAGCATTCCCTAATGCTGCAACATTAAAACTAGATGCACAGATGGGACGTTTAAATGTAACTAATACCATGGGAGATATAGATGCAGATGGTGATTTTGATGCATTATATTCCTTTGGAGCCCGTTCATTTAGTGTTTGGAACGGTAATACAGGTGCTCAAGTTTTTGACAGCAAAAATGAATTAGACAAAAAAGCTTTGGCACTTGGTGTGTATGATGATACCAGAAGCGATGATAAATCTGTAGAGCCGGAAGGAGTTTGTATAGGGAAAGTGGGCAACAAAATGGTCGCTTTTATTGGTATGGAAAGGGTAGATGCAGTGGCTATGTATGATGTAAGTAATCCAATAGCACCTGTTTTTTTACAACTGGTAAAATGTGGAGATGCTCCTGAGGGAGTTTTATTTATACCTGCTAAAGATAGTCCTACAAAAAGGAGTTTATTGGTAGTAAGTAGCGAAAATGATGGTTTTGTAAAAATATTTACACCCAATACTATTTAATTAAAGCTAGTTTTGTTTAGTCATATAGCATTGTCTATATAAAAAATACCTCCAGTTCATGGAGGTATTTTTTATAACTCGAATGGGAGTTAAGCCTGTTTTAATTTCTTAACCGCTTCGATAATCTTTGGCATTACTTCAAAAGCATCACCCACAATACCATAATCGGCAGCTTTAAAGAAAGGCGCTTCGGGATCTTTATTAATAACAACGATCACTTTACTGCGGTTTACTCCTGCTAGGTGTTGGATGGCTCCTGAGATACCGATGGCAAAATATAAATTTGGAGCAATGGCAAGGCCGGTTTGTCCCACATGCTCATGATGAGGGCGCCAGTCAATATCTGCAACCGGGCGGCTACAGGCAGTAGCGGCTCCTAATAATTTAGCTAAATCGGTAACCAATCCCCAGTTTTCCGGTCCTTTTAAACCACGTCCACCACTTATTACAATATCTGCTTCGCTTAAAGAAACTTCCCCTGTTATTTTATTTACTGCCGTAACTGTCACTTTTGCGGTATCAATGGTTGCAGCAAAGGGCATTATTTCGGCTATGCCGCTTCCCATTTCTATTGTAAAGGAATTAGGATTTAACGTAATAATTTTTTTAGCACTTGTAACAGCAATATGGGCAAATGCTTTGCCACTAAACACTGTTTTCTTAACAACAAAACCGTTGCTAAAGTCGGGTAAGGCAACTGCACCCGAAACCAATCCTGCTTTTAGCTTTACACTCAAGCGAGGCGCTACAGCTTTTGCTGCAGCACTATTACTAAAAACAATAACATCTGCTCCGGTAGCAGCTACAGCTTGGGCTAATACATTGGTAATAACTTGGGCATCAAAATTGTTTAAAGAGGGATCGCTTACGGTATGCACTTTTTTAACTCCATAATTGCCAAGTACAGAAAGGTCATCTGCAACTGTACCTAATACAATTGCTTCGGCAGTTGTTCCTGATTGTTCCGCTATTTTGGAGGCATAATTGGCAGCTTCAAAAGACGATTTTGTTATGTGACCATCAGCTTGGTCAAGAAATACAAGTACACTCATATTTGTATATTTTTCTCACATATGATTGTGAGTGGTTTGAATTAAAGTTCTCTATTTTTTTAAATTGTTCTTAAAATGCTTTCGCTTCTTCGTGTAACAATCTTACCAATTCTTCCGGATTTTCAGGACTCACCAGTTTAACGCCTGCTTTTGCAGGAGGTAAATCAAAACTTCCCACAGTTGTTAATGAATCTGCAGCTATAGGTTCTGTAATTTTTAATGGCTTACTTCTTGCACCCATAATACCTTTCATGTTAGGAATGCGTTGTTCTGCCATTCCTTTTTGGCAGCTAACCACCACCGGTAGCGCTACTTTATTGGTTTCTTCACCACCTTCAATTTCACGAACAACTAATGCATTACCTGCTTCCAGATCAAACTTAAATGCATGTGAAATATAAGGAAGGTCCAGTAATTCGGCTACCATTCCTCCAATGGAAGAGCCATTGTAATCAATGGTTTCTTTACCTGTGAAAATGAGGTCATAAGCACCTTCTTTGGCAACAGCTGCAATTTGCGAAGCAATGTAAAAACTATCTGTATTTTCACTATTAATACGAATGGCTTCATCCCCGCCTAATGCAAGTGCCTTGCGTATGATTGGTTCACAGTCTACAGCTCCCACATTTACCAAATGTAATATGGTAGAAGGATCGGCTTCTTTTAACTCGATTGCACGTACAAGGGCATACCATTCGTCGTAAGGATTGATGATCCATTGCACGCCATCCGTAGCAAATTTCGTATTGTTATCTGCGAAGGCTATTTTTGCAGTGGTATCGGGTGTTTTACTGATGCAAACTAAAATTTTCATATCAAATTAATTAGAACTGTATAAATAAGTTGTTTATGCAACTAAGTGCAAATATAAGCGTTGCAAAGATAGTTTTAATGAAACCTAAAAAAAAATTCTTGGAATGAGTAGGATAGAAAAATTACTGGAATATTTAAAAACCGCAGATAAGGATAGTTTCCTACAACATGCGCTGGCATTGGAATATATTAAAGTTGGCAACGACGAGGAAGCTCGCAAATTATTCAATGAAATTTTGCTGAGAGAGCCCAGTTATGTTGGATCCTATTATCATTTGGGTAAATTGCTGGAAAGAGTAGCAGACTACGAAAAAGCCATTCGAATCTACAAAAGAGGGATGGAAGAAGCTAAAAAAGCCGGTGATAATCATAGTTATAATGAATTGCAGGGAGCATTGGAGGATATCGAGGAGTAGGCAGCTTTTTAAAGAAAATGAATTTTTTGAGGAAAAATTTTGGTTGCAGGCATTTGTTTTTTAATGGAACATCGTTGTGTCACTCACTTGTACCTTTTTAGCAATATTCAACGTTTACCTTTTGGGAAAAGCTGAATATTTA
>CANNJE010000062.1 GCA_947504605.1 Chitinophagaceae bacterium | reverse complement strand
TATAATGTATTTATTTTGAAACCTTTAACGAAAAGGTTCCCTATTTTTATTGTATGAAAAAAATTTTATTCTTTAGTCTTATACTAATCGTTTCCATAAACCTAACTGCGCAATTAAAAAATACTCAATACAAAGCAGTTGATGAGTTTGTACTAAAAATCGGCCCTCTAGATAGCCAGAATGTAGCAAATATTACTGCGGCGCTAACGCTTAAGCTAGCAGATAAAGAACAAAAAGCGAGAGCCATTTTTTTCTGGATAGCCAATTACATATCCCTTGATGGAAAAGCCATAAAGGCAAATGACCAGCGAAAATCATTACCTGAGGATGTTATTAAAACCCGAAAAGCCACTCCACTGGGATTTGCAAAACTTTTTCAGGAAATGAGTAGTATGGCCAATATAAGATGTTTGGTCGTTGATGGTTATATAAAAAACAATATTGAAGATTTAAAAAATCCTGCTGACGAGATCAATCATTCCTGGAATGTTGTGCAACTTGGACAAAGTCCTGAGCAATGGTATTATGTAGATGCAGCCCGCGCTTGCGGAACTTTAGATAAAAAAATGGCTTTTTTTGCAAAGGATTTTACGAGCGAATATTTCTTTGCAGATAGAACGTTGTTCAATTTTGATCATTATCCAGACAATGATGCTTGGCAACTTGGGAGTGGTGGTCCAAAATCTATCAAAGAATTTTATGCACTTCCGATTATTTATAATGCGGCATATTTCTATGACCTTAAAAAACCTGCCCCAGCCCTAGGTTTTTTAAAAACAAAAACGACGGCTAAAATTTCTTTTAGCTTACCATTTAGTTCGGATGCCAATATTGCCAAAGTATCTCTAATTATTGGCGATGGTAGAAAACTACAAAAACCCGAACCCATGAATTTTACCAATACAGAAGGAATTATTGCTTTTAATTACCAGTTTAAATCAGCTGATACCTACCCTTTTAAAATTATTGTGGATGGTAAACAGGTTTTGGAATATTTGGTTGAAGTTAGCGAATAGATTTATTAGCTCTTTCTTCTTTAAGCATGGCTCCGTAATCCATATTTCTTGCAAGGCCGTTTACGGCCATAGCTATTCTTTTAATTTTGGTGGCATCTGTTTTAGCGCTTTCTATCCATTTGGAATAATACTGTTGATGTGAAGGGGGTAGTTTATTAAAATTATTAATAGCATCAGGTTCTTCTTTTAGACACTCTAAAAATGCTGCCGACAATGGTAACTCATCGTAATCCAATTCAATTTGAACGAATACTTTTGCTGCTATATTTTTCCGAATTGCTTTGCGCATAGTGGCATTTATGGCCATTATAAATTGCCCCTCGCCCATGGGTACAAGCGCAACAGATTTTATTAAAAATTGGTCCAGTGATCCTTTGACACGAAATGACTTTTTAAACCCGGGCTTTAGTTTTTCAGTTACTTTTACAGGAATCGAAATATAAGTCCAACCGGATTTTTCAGCTTTGGATCCAAACTTACACAGTATAGCTTCAAATCCAACTTTCATTTTTTATTTAAAAATAAAAAAAGTAAATGATAATAAAATAAACCTATTCAAAAAGCAAGTGTTTAAACTATAATGAATATATTAATAACTGGTGCCAACGGATATATCGGTCAACGCTTAATACCGATTTTACTTGAAGATGAACATACTCTTATTTGCTGTGTAAGAAACAGAAATCGCTTTGACGAAGAACAATCCTCACCCTTAATTGAAGCCATAGAAGTAGATTTTTTAAAACCAGAAGAATTTCCCGAAGCTCCCATTGATATAGATATTGCTTATTACCTGATTCACAGTATGAATAGCGGTGAAGATTTTGAAAGAATGGAATCTGAAGCCGCACAAAATTTTTTATCCTTTGTAGAAAAAACAAACTGTAAACAAATTATTTACTTAACAGGAATTGTAAATGAAACACATTTATCCCAACACCTTTCTTCTAGGCTTAAAGTAGAAAAAATACTCAGCAGCGGAACCATCCCATTAACGGCACTCAGAGCTGGTATTATTGTAGGCTCTGGCAGTGCTTCTTTTGAGATAATAAGAGATATCGTAGAAAAATTGCCTATTATGATTGCTCCAAAATGGCTAAACACTTTATGCCAGCCAATAGCCATTCGTAATGTTATTCAGTTTTTAAGAGGTGTAGCATTAAAGGATAGTTGTTTTAATAAAAATTATGATATAGGTGGCCCTGAAGTATTGAGTTATAAAAATATGCTGCTGCAGTTTGCTAGAGTGAGAGGACTTAAAAGAAGCATCCTTATAGTACCAATTATGACTCCTAAACTTTCTTCATATTGGTTATACTTCATTACTTCCACCTCCTACCCACTTGCAGTAAATCTGGTGCACAGTATGAAAATAAATGTTGTGTGTAGGCCCAATAACTTGGCAGAAGAATTAGGAATAGAATTAATTCCATACAAATCTGCAGTGGAAATGGCTTTTGCAAAAATAGAACAAGAAATGGTTTTAAGCAGTTGGAAGGACGCCTTCATCAGCAGCAACGCAAAATTAGATCTCTTGAATTATGCAGAAGTACCAAGTTTTGGCTGTTACAAAGATTTAAAATGGCGTGAGATAAAAGAATCCCCGGAAAAGGTACTAGAAAATATATGGAGTATTGGCGGTCAAAAGGGCTGGTATTATGGCAATCATTTGTGGAAAATTCGTGGCTTACTAGATAAGTTTGCTGGAGGTGTGGGACTAAGGCGTGGCCGCACAAATGCACATTCCATTCAAACAGGTGATGCGTTGGATTTTTGGAGAGTATTGGTTGCAGACAAAAAACATAACCGCTTACTTTTGTTTGCTGAAATGAAACTACCAGGCGAGGCATGGCTCGAATTTAGAATCATGAAAAAACACCATAAAATTCAGCTAAGGCAAACAGCCACTTTCAGACCAAAGGGTTTATGGGGAAGGCTATATTGGTATTCTATGCTTCCTTTTCATTATTTCATTTTTAATGGTATGATTAAAAACATTGTAAAAACGACCTAAAAAAACCCCGGCAAAACCGGGGTTAATATTTTAAGCTCTTTGTTTAACTGGTGCTTTTTTCTTTACTTTTTTCAAAGCAGATTCTATGGCTTTGCTTAGTTCATCATAAGTAGCTTTTGCTACTCTTTCGCCATTAACAAAAAAGGTAGGTACATCTTTTACACCACGGTCAATACCTTCTTTCAAATCACCTTGAACCTGCCATCCGTAGGTAGCATTTACAAGATCATCCAAAAAACGTTTATTACTTACACCAGCTTCTTTGCTATGTAATTTCAAACTGGTTGTACCCAAATTCTTGCGATTAGCAAAAAGAATATTGTGCATTTCCCAGAATTTACCATCCTGTGCAGTTGCTACAGCTGCTTCACCAGCCTTGAGACTACGTTGATGAATTCTTGTCATTGGGAAATGTCTGAAATTAAAACGGATTCGGCCGTCATAATCAATAAGCAACTTTTTTACAATTTCATTTGCTTTAGCACAAATCTCACTTTCATACTCCCCAAATTCCTCTAATGTAACTTCAGCTTTTGGATTTCCTACAAATACATCTTTTGGTTCTATTATTTCAACCACATCTTTCTTAAATGCCATATATATACTCCTTTTGATTAATTTAATACCATTATTGAGGAGGTCAAAACAGTATCGTTGATGATAGACATTACTAAATTTTACTATTTAGAATCGGATGAAGATAGGTTTTTTTCGTTTCCGACAAAGACCACTCAACAAATTTTCTAAAAATTGTTTTCTAAAACTATGAATTTCAATTGTTTAACAAATGTTAACATTATTAACTTACTGCTTTTGCCAATTTTGATTGAGCAATCACCTCATTTCTAAACACAACCGTTCCATCAAAAACATCTACTAAAACAGGTTTTGATTTATCGATATCGCCTGCAAGGATCCTTTTACTCAACTGATTTACGATTTCTTTTTGTACCAGTCTTTTTAAAGGTCTTGCTCCAAATTGTGGATCATAACCGTTTTCTGCCAGATAGTCCAACGCATATTCACTAAACTGAAGGTCTATTCCATTCTTTGCTACCAATTTGCGCAAATCCTCTAACTGAATTTTAATAATACCTTTAATCTCTTTTTTCATCAAAGGCTGGAACATGATTACTTCATCAATTCTATTCAGGAATTCGGGCCTAATTGTTTGTTTTAATAAACTCATGACCTCCACTTTTGTTTTTTCTACAACTTCATCTTTATTTTTTTCAGTTACATTTTCAAAATTATCTTGTATCACCTGACTACCCATATTACTAGTCATAATGATTATGGTATTTTTAAAATTCACTACCCTTCCTTTATTATCTGTAAGTCTGCCATCATCCAATACTTGCAGCAGTACGTTATAAACATCCGGGTGTGCTTTTTCAATTTCATCCAGTAAAACCACAGAATAAGGTTTACGTCTTACTGCTTCTGTAAGTTGTCCACCTTCGTCATATCCTACGTAACCTGGAGGTGCTCCTACCAACCTGCTAACAGAATGTTTTTCCTGATATTCACTCATATCAATCCTAGTCATCATACCATCGTCATCAAACAAATAATTGGCTAATGCTTTTGCCAATTCTGTTTTACCTACACCAGTTGTACCAAGAAAAATAAACGATCCAATTGGTTTTTTTGCATCCTGTAAACCTGCACGACTTCGGCGTATCGCATCGGAAACTGCTCCAATCGCCTCATCCTGACCTACAACCCTTTTATGTAATTCTGCTTCAAGTTGCAACAATTTTTCTCTTTCGCTTTGCAGCATTTTTGCTACAGGAATTCCTGTAGCTTTTGCTACACTCTGAGCTATATCTTCTGCATCCACTTCCTCTTTCAACAATCTTTTTTCTGATAAAGAAGATAATTGAACCGTTAATTTTTCTATTTCAGTTTCCTGCTCCTTTACTTTACCGTACCGTATTTCAGCTACTCTGCCATAATCTCCGTTCCTTTCGGCCTGATCTGCCTCCAGCTTAAGCTGCTCAATGGATGCTTTCCCATTCTGTATTTTTTCTACCAATTCTTTTTCTTCTTTCCATTTAGACTTATATGTGTCCCTTTCTACGGAGAGATTGGCTATTTCTGTATTTAGGGCTTTGAGTTTAGATTCATCATTTTCCCTTTTAATGGCTTCTCTTTCAATTTCTAGTTGGCGTATTTGCCTCTCCAATTTATCCAGATCCTCTGGCATGCTGTTCATTTCCATTCTTAACTTTGCTGCACTTTCATCAATCAGGTCAATAGCCTTGTCTGGCAAAAAACGGTCCGTAATATATCGATGCGATAATTCCACAGCTGCAATAATCGCTTCATCTTTAATTCGAACATGGTGATAGGTCTCATATCTATCTTTTAAACCACGAAGAATTGAGATTGCATCCTCTATAGTTGGTTCATCAATAGTTACCTTCTGAAATCTTCGTTCCAGCGCCTTATCTTTTTCAAAAAATTTCTGGTATTCGGCAAGTGTTGTTGCACCTACAGCACGCAACTCGCCTCTTGCCAATGCAGGTTTTAAAATATTTGCTGCATCCATAGCACCATCGCCACCACCAGCACCAACCAGAGTATGAATTTCATCAATAAACAATATGATATCGCCATTGGCTGAAGTCACTTCTTTAACAACAGATTTTAACCTTTCTTCAAACTCTCCCTTATATTTTGCACCAGCAATTAGTTGCCCCATATCCAATGCATAAATCACTTTTGATTTTAAATTTTCTGGCACATCACCATTAATTATTCTCATAGCCAACCCTTCTGCAATTGCTGTTTTGCCTACGCCTGGCTCTCCTACAAGTATTGGATTATTTTTAGTTCTGCGACTAAGAATGTGAAGGGTTCTTCGTATTTCTTCATCACGCCCGATAACGGGGTCTAATTTCCCCTGTCTTGCCATTTCGTTTAGATTCTTGGCATATTTATTCAATGCATTGTACTGAGTTTCCTGTGTCTGAGAATTGATAGTTTCTCCTTTTCTTAATTCTTTAATAGCAGTGATTAGACCTTTTTCAGTAAGACCTGCATCCTTTAATAATTTAGCACAGGCATCATTCCCTTGGACAATCGCAATAAGCAAATGCTCTGGTGTAATAAACTCATCTCCAAATGTTTTTAAAATTGATCCTGCTCTCAGAATTACACTGTTAATATCACGCCCCATAGCCTGTGCAGGTTCGGCTGAAGTTGTTGGCAGTTTTTTTAATAATTCCTCAAGTTTTGTTTCTACGAGATTAATGGTAACATTATTCTTCTTAAGTAAATATTCGATCGGAGAATCTTCCATATCCAATAATACTTTAAGCAAATGCTCTGTATCGATATTAGGATTCTTATTATTAAATGCAACCTGCTGCGCCTGTTGCACCGCTTCGGCAGCTTTAATCGTGAAATTATTCAGGTTCATGGTTTATATTTAGTAGTTATTAATATCTTGATAAGCAGCAAAAGCTTGTCCAAAGCTACAATTAAGAAATTATGACATATAAAAAGCATTTACACTGTCTGCATAGCAGATTTTGCATTGCTTTTATGCTATTATATCATTGAGGCTTTTTAATATATGAACTTTGCTATACACCACGAATTAGAAGTCACTTATCCTAAATTATTATGCAGATCATTTATCTCAACTTAAATAGTAAACAAAACATCTCCAATTATTAATTTACTTTCGTTGCTGATTTTATATAAAACCAATATGAAAAAAATAGTATTCTGCCTTTTTCTTTTAAATCTATTTTCAGGCTCCTATGCACAAAATAATGGGAAACTCATAGATGGTATGTATATCCAATGGGGTTATAATACCGAGTGGTACACGCTCAGCAATATCCACTTCAAACTAACCAATGGTGATAATTTTACTTTACATAAAGCCAAAGCCCACGATAAACCTGACTTTGATGCTATTTTAAAAAAGCCTGGAGAAATTTCTATTCCTCAGTATAATTACAGAATAGGGTTTTATATCAACAAAAAGCACAACAAAGCCATTGAGTTAAATTTTGATCATATCAAATATGTTGTAACCGATGGCCAAAAAGTGAAAGTAACTGGCAATATTGATGGCATCTCTGTAAATGGGGACAGTATCTTAAATCGTGCAAATTTTTTACACCTGGAACATACCGATGGCGGTAACCTACTACATATAAACTATGTACAACAAAATACTATTTTAAAAACAGTTGACCAAAAGCGGGCATTGATCAACTTAGTATGGAAAGCTGGTGCGGGTATAAATATCCCCAGAACAGATTTCACTTATCGCGGGGACAGGTTTAACAATGATTTTCATATTGCAGGTTATAACCTGAGTGCTGAAGCAGGTGCTCGCATTTATCCTTTTAAAAATTTCTTTCTAGAGTTTACCGGAAAATCAGGATATGTAAAATACATTAATGCCCTTGCAAATACCACACAACTTAAAGGCAATCGAGTAACCCATGGATTTGGATATTTTGAAATAATCGGATTATTCGGATTCGATATAAAATTTTAAATTTTATACTTTTTATGAAAGCCCTGTTTAACTTACAGGGCTTTTGTAATTTTATATAAAACCAAAGTGATGTACGAAAACAAAAAACAAAAATTAGCTTCAAAAGACGTTTTTTACCAAAGAGTGAGAAGTAATGCGCTTTTAGCTTTTATTATAATGATTGTAAGTCTATCGATCGGAATTTTAGGTTACAAAAATACGGTGCCTGAATTTGACTGGTATGACAGTCTCCTTAATGCATCCATGATCTTAAGTGGTATGGGCCCTGTTGTTGATTCAAATATTGTACTTACAAATTCAGCAAAAGTTTTCGCCTCTTTTTATGCATTGTTTAGCGGCATCACATTCCTTTCTACTTTTGGTGTTATCATTGCCCCCATACTACATCGTTTCTTTCATAAATTACATTTAGACGAAACAGTGTAGCCTTTATGCAAAATACTGATCATAATACCAATTTCATCAAACAAACAGCTGCCCATTTGGGTTTTGATTTTTGTGGGATTGCAAAAGCAAACTTTTTGAGTGAAGATGCCAAAAGATTGGAAACATGGCTGCAAAAAGGAATGCATGGTAATATGGAATATATGCAAAACCATTTTGACTTAAGGGTTGATCCTCAAAAGCTGGTGCCTGGGGCTAAATCGGTAATCACTCTACTTATAAACTATTTTCCCAAAATAAAACAACCGGCTACTTTACCACAAATATCCAAGTATGCTTATGGCAAGGATTATCATGATGTAATAAAGATGAAATTAAATGAATTTTTGCACTCTATTAGAACTGCAATCGGCGATTTTAACGGGCGTGGCTTTGTAGATAGTGCGCCCGTTTTAGAAAGAGCATGGGCGCAAAAATCCGGACTGGGCTGGATTGGAAAAAACGGCAACTTGATTAATAAAAAAAACGGCTCATTTTTTTTTATAGCTACCCTAATTACTGATCTGGATCTAAATGCTGATGATGGTTATGCAAAAGATTATTGCGGTAGTTGTACAAAATGTATAGATGCCTGCCCTACAGAAGCCATTCTTCCAGAAAAAGTAGTGAATGGAAGCAAATGTATCTCATACTTTACAATAGAATTAAAAGAAACATTGATACCGGAAAAAATGAAAGGTAAATTTGACAACTGGATTTTTGGTTGTGATGTATGCCAAGACGTTTGTCCATGGAACCGATTCTCTACACCACATCAAACAAATTCTTTTGAACCAAAAGCAGCCATTTTTGAAATGAGTGAAAAAGATTGGAATGAACTTACGGAAGAAAAATTTAAAATTATTTTTAGTGACTCCCCTATCAAAAGAACAAAATTCAGTGGTATAAAACGTAATTTGAAATTCATACAACAGCCATGAATAAAAATGTAAAACAACTCTACAATATTGCATCAAAACCATCCAGAACAATAATTGGACTAATGAGTGGCACATCACTCGATGGATTGGATGTGGCACTCTGTAACATTACAGGAAATGGTGTAAATACAAAAATTACAATATCAGAATATACCACGGTAAGCTATGATGATGATTTTAAAAAAGAAATAAAAACAGTTTTTTCCAAAGAAGAAGTGAACCTTCAAAAAATTTGTTTGCTTAATGAATGGGTTGCAAAGAAACATGCAGCAATGATAAATAAATGTTTGTTGGACTGGAAAATTAATTCGACTGACATTGATTTGATAGCAAGCCATGGACAAACAATTTATCATGCTCCTTTATCCTTACATGGATTAGAAAAGTTTGGCAATGGTACTTTACAAATTGGTGATGGAGATCATCTTGCTATAAACACTGGCATTATTACAATAAGTGATTTTAGGCAAAAACATATTGCAGCAGGAGGAGAAGGTGCACCACTTGCCGCTTACGGAGACTACCTAATGTTTAAGGAAGAAAATTGCGATGTAGTCCTATTAAATATCGGGGGTATTTCAAATATTACTTATTTGCCATGCAAACAACAAACTCATTTAATGTTCAGTTCAGATATTGGTCCCGGCAATACATTAATGGATGGCTGGATGCAACAAATTTTTCCAGGAATTTTCTATGACAATGATGCTGCCGTAGCAAGGAGAGGCACAATAAATGAAGTGCTTTTAAAAAATTTATTGGATAATGATTTTTTAAAAGCGGCGCTACCTAAATCAACCGGGCCCGAATTATTTAATCAGATATATCTAAAAAAGGCTATAGAAACCTCGGCAATGTTTGAAATTACTACAGAGGATGTTATGGCTACACTAAACCGATTTACTGCACAAACTATCGTTGACGCTATTCAGCCGCTAATTAAATTTAATACTCTTAAAATTTATGTAAGTGGCGGAGGTATGCATAATCCGATGATTATGGATTATTTAAAAAGCAATCTTACAGGAGCTACTTTTCATTCTACCAACGAAAAAAATATAAACCCAGATACAAAAGAAGCCGTTCTATTTGCTATCCTCGCTAATGAATGCATAGCTGGACAAATAGAAACTTTCCCTAATGGACTAAAAAACTTTCCGCAGGTTAGCATGGGCAAAATAAGTTTCCCTTCTTAGGGATTAATTTCAGTAAATATTTTCAACCCATTCAAGGCATTTTCATATCCGGGGCCGGTGATTTCTGTTACAAAAATACCAGCAAATTTTTCCCATGGATACCATTTTAATCTAGTAAGCGCTGTCCATTCAACCTGATAACGGTTAATATCCGCCAACGGTAAAATAACAATAGAATTTTCTACCGGGTTTTCTCCATTTCTTGACAGCACTAACTTTATACCTTCTGCAAATGATTCTGTAATAACCATTTTATTTTTCTTTTCAGGAAGGCCCCATTCAACTGATGCATTTTTACCGGCAGAAGGATTGCTTATTATTAAATTAACAGAATCATTCTTCAGCACAGGATTCCATAATTTCCATTGATTAAAATCCTGTAAAGCTGCTACTATTTTTTGTTTAGGAGCATTGATCACCACTGCCTTTGATGTAAACACTTTTGAAGGTATTAACAATGAAAAAAGTGTTATTACCACAAATAATCCAACAATAACAAACAGAAACCCTTTTATTAATTTCATTTCATTCTTTTTAATTATTCCCACTTAAAAACCTTGGTAGCGATAGCATATACTACAACTGTCCATAACAATAAAATCCCTATTTCTCCTCTAACATCCCAAAGATTATGTCCTTCAAATGCTACGCTACGCATAGCTTCATTTAAATGGGTAAGCGGCAAGGCCTTTGAAATTGGTTGCAGCCATTTTGGAAATGCATCTATAGAAAAAAAAGTTCCCCCAAGTAAAAACTGAGGCAACGTTATTAAATTGGCAAAAGGTGGAATAGCACTGTCACTTGTGGCAAGCCCGCTAACAATAAAACCTAATCCCATAAATAACAATAGGCCTATGAAACTTAAAACCAGCATTTCTAAAAAGGTTTCCATTCCATGGATTAATGTAAACCCAAAAAACAGATAACCTACACCAATGATTACAATTGCAGTAATCATTTGAAAAATGACCCTGCTAAATCCTTCTCCAAGAATGATAAATGTACGGCTGATGGGTGTTGCAAAAAACCTTTTCAACACTAAAGTATTTCTTAGATTAAAAAACATAAATGCTACACCAAATACCCCCGAACTGAGCAAGGAAAAGCCTAATTGGCCAGGCAGGATAAAATCTATTGTTTTATATTGTCTTATTTCTGTAATATCTGTTTTATAGTTAAAATTAAAATCAGCATAGGATATCCTCTCTTTAAATAGTTTATTACTGACTTCATTAATTTTACTCTCAATCAAAGTTTTTAATTGGGGCCATTTATCATTACTGGAATTGGTACTGGTCATACGGATACTATATGGGGCTCGTCCGGAATTATTTTTCGAAATAAATATTTTCTCTGCTATCTTCCCTTTTTGTATATCTAGTTTTAGTTCTTCTTCTGAAATATAATTTACAAACCTTATACCTTCCGCAGTCTTTAGCGATTGGTATAATTCATTTGCCGTATCTGAACCGTTTTCTAATACAACCTTAAAACTTTGCCTTCCGCTACCATTTCCAATAAAACCAAAAACTAAAATAAAAACAAAAGGAAAAACAAAACTAAATACAACTGCAGATGGACTGCGCATAATAGACCTCAAACTTGCCTTTGTAATTGCCCACATGGCTCCATATTGGCTATACTTCATAATTTGTTGTATTTAACAGAGTGCAAATCTATCGTTAAAAAATTAATAGATAAAATTGAAAAAAAGACAAATGTCGTATATTCGTATGACAAAAGTCGCATGAAATGAAAAAGGGTAGTAAACAAATTAAGTCAAAAACAACTAAAACGGCAGACGCTATCCCTATAAATCATTCTGATAAAGCTTTCTCTTCTCTCAAAGATTTTTCATTTAGTGAATTTAAAAAAATTGCTAACAAAGCTCCTTTCACGCAGGCCGAATGGGCCTCCATTCTTCATATAAGCGAACGAACACTTCAACGGTACGCCAAAAGCAATAGTCATTTTGCGCCTATAAATGCAGAACGGGCAGTACAAATTGCAAAAATATTAGAGCAGGGTGAACTCACTTTTGGGAATACAAACAAATTTTACCAATGGTTAAAAGGGAATCCCTATATGCTTGAAGGAGATTTGTCTTTAGATTCTTTATCTACCTTTGACGGTATAGAAAAAGTATTAACTCAATTAGGAAGAATTCAACACGGAATTTTCGCATGATCGTCTATAGAATTACAAATTCACTTTATAGTAATGACATCACAGGTACAGGTGCAAAACTGATGGGTGGCCGGTGGAATTCCAAAGGCGTTCCTTTATTATATGTTTCAGAACATATTTCTCTTGCAGTGCTCGAAATGCTTGTAAATACAAAATTTAAAGATTTTATAATTCCGTTGGATTTGATAAGTATTCAAATCCCTGAAAAAGTAACACAGGGAGAAATAAGTTTAAAAAAAATGAAAAAAGGATGGATTACAGATTATGGCTACACTAGGTTTATGGGCGATGAATTTATTAAAAACAAACAAAGTTTATTGCTTAAAATCCCATCTGTGGTTATCACAGAAGAATTCAATTACCTGGTAAATCCTCTTCATCCTGACTTTAAAAAAATTAAAATTATCGAAACCCGTTCCTTTAAAACAGACGAACGCTTATTTAGCATATAAATGAACAAACTATACCTCTTATTAGGAAGCAATATGGGAAACAGCAAAAAGCAACTGCTTGCTGCACAAAAACAAATTTCAAAAAAAATAGGCCCGATAGTCCGCCAAAGTAAGCTATACCAAACTGCGGCATGGGGTTTTACAAACCAGCCAGATTTTTTAAACCAGATAATTGTTGTAGAATCTACATTTCTGCCTCAGGATTGTATTACAAAAATACTTAGCATAGAACTTGAAATGGGTCGTATTCGTACTAAAAAAAATGCTCCCAGAATAATAGATATAGATATTTTATATTTTAATAAAGAAATTATAAATACGAAAAAACTGGTTGTTCCCCACCCTGCTATACAGAACAGAAGATTTGTATTAACCCCTTTGAATGAAATTTCTCCTGCATTTATACACCCGGTTTTAGCTAAAACCAACCATGAACTTCTGCTGATTTGCAAGGATACACTAAATGTGAAAAAGATTTAACAACTCATCCACTGTTTCCCATTATTTTGCACCCGGATGAAATACAATTTTGTAACTATTGAGGGAAATATCGGAGCCGGAAAGACTACACTAGCTCATTTATTAAGCAAACATTATAATGCAAAGCTTATTCTGGAAGAATTTGCAGAAAATCCCTTTTTGCCCAAATTTTATGAAAGCCCTGAACAATATGCTTTTCCGCTTGAACTGTTTTTTATGGCCGAACGTTATAAGCAACAAAAAGAGCTTTTACAAACAAAGGACATGTTTCAGCAGATAACAATTTCTGACTACATTTTTACGAAGTGCCTCTTATTTGCCAAAGTAAATCTTCCTGAAGAAGAATTCAGGTTATATCAAAAATTATTTGATATCATAAATCCTCAAATCATCCAACCTGAAATTTTAATTTATCTTCATACGCCTGTTAACAAGCTCCAGGAAAATATAAAAAAAAGAAACAGAAAATACGAACAAAGTATTCCCAACGATTATCTTTTCTCATTACAGGAAACCTATACGCAATACATCAAACAACATAATATCAAAACTTTATTTGTTGATGCAAGTAATGCCGATTTCCTAGAAAATGAAATGCATTTAAAAGTTATTACCGATGCTTTAGATAAAGAATATGAAAATGGTCAACACTATCTTGTTTTGCCATAAACTTATTTTATCAAGTTTCCTATAAAATCTTCAAACATTGCCCGACTCAAACTTTCATAATAAACCGTATGCTCCTTTAGCTATACCTGAGTTCAAGTATTTTATTGCAGGGCGTTTTATTTTCATTATGGGTTTGCGTATGACCGGAACTGTTATAGGTTGGTGGATTTATCTGCTTACAAAAAGTCCACTTGCGCTAGGAATGGTTGGATTATCAGAAGTAATTCCTGCGCTTTCACTAGCCTTATATGCTGGCCATTATATAGACATCAATGAAAAAAGAAAATTATTACTGAAATGTATTTTATTATATGTAGCATGCATTGGTGTTTTCGTTTTCCTTTCTTCCTCTTTTGCAGAAAATAATTATTCTCCGTGGACATTGGCAGCCTGCATTTGTGGGGTAATAGCTGCCACAGGCGCTATTCGTGCTTTTAGTGGGCCAACATTTTCTGCTATGATTGCTCAAATTGTTCCCAAAGCACAATTGCCTACTGCTGCATCAATTAGTTCTGCTACCTGGTTGATTGGCTCTATAACCGGGCACGCTGCCGGCGGATTTTTAATTGCTTATATCGGCATCAACAACACGTTTTACATGATCCTGCTATTTATCGTTACAGGATTTATTTTATTAAGAAACCTTTCGGTAAAACCAATACTTCATATTGCAACAAGTAACACCTGGCAAAGCGTAAAAGAAGGTATCAACTATGTTTTTAAAACAAAAGAAATCCTTGGAGCAATGAGCCTTGATCTTTTTGCAGTGTTGTTTGGAGGTGCAGTTGCTATGGTGCCGGTTTTTGCAAAAGATATTTTGCACATCGGCCCTATTGGTTTTGGATGGCTAAATGCTGCTGCTGATATTGGATCCATTATCAGTGTAACAATTCTCACTATAAGACCTCTACAAAAAAAGCAAGGGCAACTTTTATTTTATGCAGTTGCCGGCTTCGGACTTTGTATTATTTTATTTGCAGTTTCCAAAGTATTCTGGCTTTCTTTTTGGGCACTTTTAATAAGCGGGTGCATGGATGGAATAAGCGTAATTATCAGAAGTACGATTTTACAATTAAAAACACCGGGAGAACTTAGAGGAAGGGTTATGAGTGTAAATAGTATGTTTATCAATTCTTCAAATGAACTTGGCCAGTTTGAAAGTGGGGTCGCCGCAAAAATATTAGGCATCGTACCCTCGGTTGTATTTGGAGGATGTATGACACTGGGTGTAGCGGTTTTTACTTGGTTTAAAGCCTCCGCCCTCCGAAAAATGGAATATTAAGCTATTGCAGAAGACTAATTTAATGTAAATTGTTATTAAAATAATTTCTATATGCAAAGACGGTCTTTTATTAAAAATACAGCTTTTTCGATGGGTGCATTAGCGCTGCTAAACCAAAGTTCACTGGCCCAGTTTCTTGCAGCTCCTGCTTGGAAAATAAAAATGCTTACAGCTGAAATTGGAATTTTTTCTGAAAAGGGCGGCACCATTCTTTTTATGATCACTAAAAAGGGAGTAGTTGTAATAGATGCACAGTTTCCCGATACTGCACAACACCTGATTGATGAAATTAAAAATAAAACAAACAAGCCTTTCCGGCTATTGATCAATACACATCATCATGGCGATCATACTGCCGGCAACTTTGCTTTCAAAGGAATTGTCCCCCATGTTTTGGCACATGCGAACAGCAAAATAAATCAGGAAAAAGCTGCCGTAACTCAAAAAACGGAAGCAAAACAATTGTACCCCGATCAAACTTTTACAGATACCTGGTGCGAAAAAATTGGCAAAGAAAAAATATGCCTGCACTATTTTGGTGCCGGACATACCAATGGTGACAGTATGGTTCATCTTCAAAACAGCAATATTGTTCATATGGGCGACCTTGTCTTTAACC
>CANNJE010000061.1 GCA_947504605.1 Chitinophagaceae bacterium | reverse complement strand
GGTTAACCAAACCGGTGGTGCTGCAGGATCTAGTTCTCAAATTGTTTTGAGAGGTTTTAACTCTTTGTCATTAGACAACACCCCTTTATTTGTAATTGATGGTGTAATTGCAGACAACTCTTCTTTAAACGAAACCAGTAATGGTGGTTCTGCTTTAGGCCTTGCCTCAGACAGACCAAACAGAGGAAATGATTATTCCAATCGTATTGCCGATATCAATCCAAATGATATTGAATCAGTAACGGTTTTAAAAGGCCCTGAAGCTACGGCATTGTATGGTAGCCAGGCTAGTTCTGGTGCGATCATCATCACTACAAAAAAAGCAAAAGCAAACGGAAAATTATTGATTGGTTATGACAATAGTTTCAGAACTCAAACGCTGACAAGATTGCCTGAAACCATTTCTACCTATTCAACAGGTACCAATGGTGTGGATGCAGACGTTTTCGCTGCATTTGGTCCGTTGTATTCTGGAGAGAAATTATACGATAACCTGCACAACTTCTTCAAAACAGGTACTTCTCAAACCCATAACCTATCTGTAGAATATGGTAAAAAGAATGCTACCTATCGTTTAACAGGTTCTATTTTCGATCAGGATGCATCCATCCCTACCAATACATTTAAAAAATACAATTTCAGATTTTCTAATACTACCAAGATTGGTAAATATGTAGACATCAGCCCTTCTATCAGTTATATCAATTCTGTAAATGATAAACCCTTAAGAGGTGCCAGTGGTTATTTATTAAACCTGTTGGTATGGCCTGCAAATGATGATATCAGAGACTGGCAGGGAGCTAACGGATTGAAAAAAACATTGTTTAGTTCTAATCCAAATTCAGATTTGGACAATCCTTTTTACAATGTGTACAAAAACCGCAGTTCTGATAAAACAGATCGTTTTCTTGCAACCTTTGGTATTAATATCAAACCAACCAAATGGTTGGATATCGCAGGAAGATTTGGTTATGATACTTATCAAACAGATGGTTACACCAGGTATGATTCTATGTCATTCTACTTAACCAGGGCTCAAAAAGGCCAACAGGACAATTATTACCGCAGTTATTATGGCTACAACCATACCATTACGGCTACTGCTAAAAAAACCTTTGGTGATTTTACAACAAGGTTAATGGTGGGTAATATGTGGCAGGATTATGAATTCCAACAATGGGCGGTAGTAGGAACAAATCTTAAAGATGCCAATCGTTCAGACAGTAACAATACGGATCCTTTAACCAGGCTTCGTTTGTCAAATGCAACTTTAAACGGACTTCCAAACTATAGCATCAAAAGATCAAATGCCTATTTTGGCGAATTTTCTATTGGTTGGAAATCTTCTATCTTCCTTACCTACTCTCATCGTTTTGAAGAGTCTTCTATTTTTCCTAAACAATCAAGAAAATACAATTACCCTGCAGCAAGTTTGAGTGTGGTGGTTACAGACCTTGTCCCTTCTTTAAAAGGAAAACTATTAAGCTTCTGGAAACTAAGAGGATCATTGGCCAACACAGCCAGATCAAGCCAGTCTTATGCTAACCAATCTATCTTTAACCCAATCTTTAGCAGTGGTGGTGGATTTGCATATGGCTTTACCAACAACAACCCATTATTAGAACCTGAAAATCAGGAAACATTTGAGTTGGGTACAGAATTAAGATTTAACAACAACCGTATTTCTATTGATGCGTCTTATTACAATACAAAAAACAACAACTTAATTGTTGAACAGTTCAGGGCCAGTTATGGTACAGGCTTTGTTTTAAATACGTTGAACGTTGGTGCCAACCAAAACCAGGGTATTGAACTTGCATTAAATTTGGATTTAGTTAGAACCAAAAAATTCAGCTGGAATTCTAGAATCAACTTTAATAAAATGTGGAATGAAGTACTGGAACTTCCTGCCAACGTACCGGAATTTTACCAATCAGATACTTGGTTATATGCCAATGCCCGTGGTGGTCTTGTATTGGGTGGTGCTACTACAACCATTACATCTTTTGGCTATAAAAGAAACAATGCTGGTGTTTTGTTAATCAGCCCTACTACCGGTCTGCCTGTTTTAGACAACAACTTCAGGGTTAGAGGTGATAGAAATCCAGATTTCACAATTGGTTTCTCTAACAACTTTAAATATAAAAACCTAAGCCTTAGTTTCCTTTGGGATCTGAAAATGGGTGGAGATATTTTTAATGCAACCGACAGGTATTTAACAGCAAATGGTAGAAGTCAAAGAACGATTGATCGTATCAACGAAAGAATCGTAAATGGCGTATTGGAAGATGGTATGGAAAATACCAACACTCCTACTAAAAATACCATTGCTATTACTCCATATTACAACCAGGCTTATTATACAACCATGCCGGAAGAAGAGTTCATAGAAAAAGACGTGAACTGGCTAAGATTAAGAGATATCTCTCTTTCTTATACATTCGGTGCAGGATTTGTGAAAAATTTAAAAATTGTTCGTTCTTTAAGCGCATTCGCAACCATCAACGATCTTGTGTTAATTACCAATTACACCGGTGCTGATCCACAAGTAAATGGTAACACTGCAGGTAGTCGTGGTGTGGGTGGTTTTGGTTTCGATTACGGTAACGTAGGTACACCCGTTAGTCTTAACCTTGGTTTTAGAGCAAACTTTTAATTTTTAAAACAACTAATTATGAAAAAAATATTAATACGAACAACACTTTTTTGTGCAGTGCTTGCTTCGGCATTTTCCTGCTCAAAACAAATTGATGACGCTTATCAAAATCCCAATGCACCGGTAAGGGTTCCGGTAGAAACATTGTTGCCAAATCTAATTGCATCCATGGCGGGAAATTATGGTGGCCACGGTACCATGAATGATACCAGGTATATTGGTGCTTATGTGCAGAATTTTCAGTTCTATCTTCCATTGAGCGTTTACGATCAAATGGGTTATACCAATAGTGTTTCAGATATTGGACAATCTACCTGGCGTATGCATTATTATGATATTGGACAGAACAATACAAGAATGATTGAGTGGGCGAAGGAAGAAAAAAAATGGGATTATGTCGGTGTTGGCCAGGCCATATTTGCATGGAGTTGGATGACCATGACCGATTATTATGGGGATATTATCTTGGATGAAGCTTTCCGCACAGAACTGATCACTTTTAAATACAATACCCAGGAAGAAGTTTATACCCATGTAAGGAAACTTTGTTTTGAATCATTGGAAAATCTGAATAAAACCGGAGATGGGGTAAGTCAGGCCAATCTTGCAAAAGGGGATGCTTTCTTTTACAATGGTGATGTAAACAAATGGAAAAAATTTGTGTACGGAGTTCTTGCCAGGTATTACAACCACCAAAGCAACAAGTCTACCTACAAAGCAGATTCTGTAATTTATTATACCAACCTTTCATTGGCTTCTACAGATGACAATGGATTGGTTAAGTTCACTGCCAACTCTTTAAGTGCTACCAATAATTTCTTTGGTCCATTCAGAGGCAACCTTGCAGGAACCGGTACAACTGCTCCTACTGCCATCAGGCAGGGTGCTTATATCGCCAACCTAATGAATGGTACCAATAGCGAATTTGCAGGAGTACAGGATCCAAGAGCTTGGTACATGCTTAGAGGCAATACCAATGGTACAATTAAAGGAGTTGCTGCCAACAAAGGACAAGCGGTTATTACTGCCAATGACAGACCGGAAAATTTCTGGGGTGTTAGCCAGGTTGTAGCAAGCAATGCTGCTCCTGCCACAGATGCCAACTGTCGTTTCATTTTCCGCAACAGCGCTCCCTTCCCTATTCTTACAGCCAGCGAAATTCAATTCATGAAAGCAGAAGCTGCTTTTAGAAAAGGAGATAAAGCAACTGCTTATCAGGCTTACAAAGATGGTATCAGCGCATCATTTGATATGTTGAGCACTACCTACAATGTAAATATTCCGGTGGGTAAAGAAATTACACCTGTCAACAAATTGGCTTATATGAGCAACACAGCTGTTGTTCCTGCTACTTCAGCAGGCTTAACACTTACCAAAATCATGTTGCAGAAATACATTGCTATGTTTGCGCATGGAGCGCTTGAAACATGGATGGATTTGCGTCGTTTTCATTACTCAGATTTGGATGCGCAAACAGGTGCACAGGTTTACAAAGATTTTGTGGTTCCAACTGCTGGAGATCTTTATGTAGATAACCAGGGATTAACTGTTCAAAGAGTTAGACCACGTTTTAACTCTGAATATGTTTGGAACATTCTTGAACTGCAAAGAATTGGCGCAACCGGCCTCGATTATCACACCAAAAAATTGTGGGTAACAGAACCTTGATCATTCATCCATCAAACAAAAAACAATGAAAAAAATATTTATCAATAGTTTAATTGCAGCAACACTGCTTATAGCAGCAGCCGGTTGCAAAAAAGAAATAAACTACAAAGCAGACAGGACCTTTCTTGATACGAAGAATGCACTGTTAAAAATTAATTATACCAGTGCATATGCTTTAAATCCATCTGTACAACTTTCTATTAATGCAGAAAGAGTGAGTGGTTTAATTACAGGAAGAACCCCTTTTCCGGGTGGTGGTTATAATACCAATGGATCTAACTTCCCGGATTACCTGGCTTTAAAAGCAGGTTCGAATATTCTGAAAATCTCCATTCCAAAAAAGTTGACAAACGTTGACTCAGTGGTTTTATTTACCGGCAATCTTATACTTGAAGCAGGTAAAAACTACACCGCACACGTTACAGATACTTTAGCCAATACCAAAATGGTAGTGCTTCAGGACAATATGGATTTTGCAAACCTTGGTTATTCTAAATACAGATTTGTAAACATGATGCCAAATGTTCCTTTTGTAGATTTGTATTACGGAACAGTAAAAGTTGCAGATGCGATTCCTTACCTTGGCAACAGTCCTTATTTCTATATTGCAGTTCCTGCTACAGCCTTAACATGGTCTATCAGAGAAACAGGCACTTTACCAACAAGTACTGCCCTGGCTACTTATATCAGCTCTAATACCCATATTACTCAAAGGGTGTACACTGCCTTTGCAATGGGTTACAAAGGATCGGTAGCTACAACTACAAAACCTTATGTCTCTTTTTTCCTAACCAGATAAAAGCAGATTTTTAATCTTTTACATCAATAAAAAACCACGCAAATTGCGTGGTTTTTTATTGTCATTATTTTATCTCAACCCAGCTCTCGTAATTTTAAATACTGCTTAAGAAGTTTAAAGCAGCTGAAGCGTCCATTTAAAATAGAGCATTGCTAATCTAATATCCCCTTCAACTATTTTTAACACCTCAAAGTTGAAAGGCTTGTAACTTGTCCTCATTCAACATTATTTCAGCAAACTGTATTTAACCTTAGTAGAAAAATTACATTCTCGTAAAAACAAAACCTTATTACCTTATTAAGCAGATTGTGTTGCAAAAAATCAATAATCTAATAAGGTTGGTTCATTTATTGATTTGTTTTCTACTAAGGTTTAGAACGGTCAAAGTTTTAACAAACGGATATGGTTTCCAGTTACGGTACACTAAATTCCCCCTTCTCAAAACTCGCGACCATACTTCTCTTAAATTCTTCACTATAATGGCGATGCTTTCGGATTTGCTGTAAATTTGCTTTCATGTAAATTGACTTTTGTTGTCAACCTATATCAGGGACGTACAACGTACAACGTACAACTTTCACTTTTCACCTTTCACCTTTCACACCCCTTAAACCTCCCTACCCAAAAAAGAAATAACACAACAGTATAGAAGTAATAATCCCCACCAAATCAGCCAGCAACATCGCCCCTACTGCATAGCGTGTATTCTTTACCGATACTGCGCCAAAATAAACAGCAATCACATAAAAAGTAGTATCACTCGATCCCTGTAAGATGCAGGACAAGCGCCCTGCAAAGGAATCAGGGCCGTAGGTCTTCATCGTATCCACCATCATACCTCTTGCACCGCCACCGCTAAATGGCTTTATAAGAGCAGTAGGAATACCATCCACAAAACGGGTATCGGTTCCTATTGCAGCAAAAAATGATTTTACCCCATTAATTAAAATATCAAAACTACCACTGGTGCGCAATAAACTAATAGCTACCAACATGCCCACCAGATAAGGAATGATTCTAACAGCCGTATCAAATCCACCTTTAGCACCTTCTACAAAAGCATCAAAAATGTCTATTCGTTTATACAATCCCCCAAATACAATGACAATAAATATCAACAAAATAAGGCCACTGCTCAAACTACCCGAAAACAACTGCACCGCATCCGTATCCAAACTTTTTATATAAACCACCAATAAGGCTATGATGGCAGACAACCCTCCTATCCACGCCATAATCACCGGCTGAAAAACATTGATCTTTTGTTTGAAACTTACAATAAGCATCGCTGCCATGGTTGCCACAAAAGTTGCAATCATACAGGGTATAAAAATATCCATTGGATTGGATGATTTTGCTGCAGAACGTAAGGCAATAATACTTACCGGTATCAACGTAAGTCCGGATGCATGAAGGCAAAGAAACATAATCTGGGAATTGGTGGCTACCGATTTATTCGGATTTAATTCCTGTAAA
The DNA here is from genome assembly GCA_947504605.1 of Chitinophagaceae bacterium. GTDB lineage: Bacteria > Bacteroidota > Bacteroidia > Chitinophagales > Chitinophagaceae > Ferruginibacter. The sequence goes on along the minus strand of CANNJE010000061.1, from coordinate 9,310 downwards.
CTTTCCATTGCCTTTATACCAAAAGGCGTGGCGGCATTATCAAGCCCCAATAAATTGGCCGAAAAATTCATCATCATATGCCCCATAGATGGATGCCCTTTTGGTATCTCAGGAAATATCCTGGAGAAAAATGGCCCAATGATTCTTGATAAAAATCGGATACCTCCTGCTTTTTCAGCAATACTCATAAATCCCATAAACAAGGCCATAAAACCAATCAGCCTTAAACACAAGGTTACCGCCGTTTGGCAGGTTTCGATAATACCATCCGCTGCCTGAATTTTAAACTGAAGCAGTTTGCCCTCATTGTAACGAATCAGTTTTGTATCGCCCTGCACCACCACTTTATTACTGTCTAATTGTTGTAGAAAAGCAGATCCCATCAGGCTGCTATCCATTAATTTCACCCGAATAGTATCGCCACTTTTTCCGGTGACCATATTCGTAAAAATGGTTTTACCATCCGAAAAACCAATGCTTTTGATACCGGCCACTACAATGGCAATGATGATAAAAGCGCTCCAAATTTTGCTTAAGGACATAGTTCTATATATTAAAAAAATAAGTTAGTTATTGGTCAAAACAACCAAAAAGGGAAGTTACATTATTAATACTAAAAAGAAATACTCAAACCTTACCTTTGCAGTCGAAAAAAAATCGGTCATTATACCTTTTACTAGGAACATTTTTAATAGGAACATTTAATACAAACAAATGGCATTACAAGCAGGAATCGTAGGACTACCCAATGTTGGAAAATCAACTTTATTTAATGCAGTGAGCAATAGTGCCAAAGCACAGGCTAGCAACTATCGTTTTTGCACCATTGAACCCAATACAGGTTTAGTGAATGTTCCCGATCCTAGATTGGACAAACTGGAAGAGCTGGTTAAACCTGTTAGAGTAGTGCCTACTCAGATTGAAATTGTAGACATCGCAGGCTTGGTGCGTGGTGCCAGCAAAGGAGAAGGTTTGGGCAATAAATTTCTGGCCAATATCAGGGAAGTAGATGCCATCATTCAGGTAATTCGTTGTTTTGAAGATGAAAATATTTTGAGAGACGAAGGACCTATCAACCCAGTTGGAGACAAAGAAATCATCGAAACAGAATTGCAGTTAAAAGATCTTGAAAGCATCGACAAAAAAATAAACCGCAGTGAGAAGCTTGCCAAAACAGGAGATGCCAAATTAAAAGCAGAATATGAAATCATGCTGCGTTGCAAAGAGCATCTTGAAAAAGGAAAAAATATTATTTCGTTGGGTTTAACCAAAGATGAAAAAGCAGCAGTAGCTGATCTTTTTCTGCTGACAGACAAACCCGTTTTATATGTAGCCAATGTTGACGAAGCAAGCATGCATACCGGCAACAAGTTTTCGGACGCCTTGATTGAAGCGGTAAAAAATGAAGGCAATGAAGTAATCGTTATGACCAACGCCATTGAAGCACAGATTGCAGAATTGGAAAACCCGGAAGACAAAGCCATGTTTATGGAAGAATACAAGATGACAGAACCTGCTTTAGACCGTTTGATTCATACGACTTATAAATTACTAAATCTCTCTACCTATTTCACTGCTGGTGTGCAGGAAGTAAGAGCCTGGACCATTCACCAGGGCTGGAAAGCACCACAAGCTGCCAGTGTGATTCATACCGATTTTGAAAAAGGATTTATCAAAGCGGAAGTAATTGCTTACGAAGATTTTGTTAGCTACGAATCGGAAGCTGCCTGCAGGGAAAATGGACGTCTAAGAATTGAAGGAAAAGAATACATCGTAAAAGACGGAGATGTAATGCACTTCAGGTTTAACGTATAAACAATACCAGCGTAATAAAAGAATTATTTACAACAACTATAAAAGAAAGAGGCTTCCAAATGGAAGCCTCTTTCTTTTATAGTTAGATCTTTTTAAATGTACTATTGTGGCAACAATACCTGATTGATTACATGTAAAACACCATTCAAATAATGATTGTCTTTTCCTGTAATGGTTGAAGCCGCTGCATTTGCAGCACCTTTAACAGTAGCAGATGATGTAACCAAACCAAAGCCCGGCACATTTACAAAAGTAGCCTGAACGCCAAGACCTGGATGGCTTGGAACAGCTCCATTTAATAATGTTGGAACCTGCGTACTTGTAGTAGGAATATTTACAGAGAATGCTCTTTTACCAAGAATATGATACACAACAATTCCTTTAACAGTGGTGATTGGTAAAGTACCAATAAATCCTGCAAAAGTAGCATTGGGTGCAGATGTTGGCAAAGCTCCTCCGCTTAATGCAGAAAGCAATCCTTTAAATGCAGTGGTATCTGGTGCAAACACCGTAAGATTCGCTCCGATATTCAACAACGCTGATTGTAAAGCACCCGGTGCTGTAGGATCAGCATCTGCTCTTAAAATAGCAGCTCTTAGCAAAACCATGTTTGGATCTGCATCTATTTTATTCCAAAGAAAAATACTTGGTGGAGTAATCAACGCTGCAGTATGATGAATAACACCATTCGCTGTAGCAGCATCTGCCGAAGAGATAGGGTAATTATTTAACCAAGCTCCTGCTGCTGTTCTGCTAGGAAAAGTAGTTAATCTTAAAAATGCACTAACAGATGGTGCAGGATTTAAGATACTTGGATATTGCAGGTTTGGAAAACTAGTAGGAATACTTGCAGAAGCCAATGCTTGCGGACAAATATTATAACCTACAATACTTCCGGCAGTTCCCGCTGGTAATGAACCGCTGATAAACGCAGAATGTACGGCATCTGGTGCTGCTACAGGAATCAAACCTCCTGACGCTACGTTCACAAATTGCCTCATAGCATTATTATCTGCTACAAATACTGTAAAAGAATTGGTAGTACTGCTAATCGTAGACAACATACCACCTCTTACAACCATACGGTAAAACAAACTATCGTTTGCCGTTGCAGCGAGTGTTGCTCCAAGCGTTAATCCACTTGGTACTACAGGCGTTGAACCGGGAATGTCGATTACTCCTTTGTTACAGGCAGACAATGCCATAACAGCTGTAGCTAAAATGAAACTACCGGTTTTAAATTTATTTTTAATTGAGATCATTTTTCAAATATTTTAGTATGAATAATATTCACCTGGTTTTTATTAATAAATATTAAAACCAAAACTTACGTAATACAAACCACCTACATAAGAGTTACCAATACCATTATAGTAATATTGATTCAACAAATTGTTGGCTCCCAGTTTAAGGATTGATTTGGTAGAAGGCATTTTATAACTGATCTGTGCATCTACTGTTTGAACAGAAGGAATATCACCATTGGCTAAATCACCTTGGTAATAAAACCCATCCTGCCATCTGTAAGCAACGTTAAAGCCCATACGTTTTGCTTTACCAAAACCAGAATTACCGATAGAAGCATTCAATTTATATTTTGGTGAATTGAAGGATGTAATTAAACCTGTTGGTACATCTGTAAGATTATCCGAAGCAAAGTTTACACTTAAAGTAAAGCTTTTTGCTAACCTGTAATCAAGACCAATACCAAAACCATAGGTTTTAATTTTTTCAGTTGAGTTAATAGGAACTGAATAGATTTGACCAGTATCAGCATCCGTAGCTACGATTGGATTGCCACTTTTTGATTGTGCTACGATTACCCTTCCGGTAAAGTCAGAGTAAGAACCATAGTAACCATACATGTCAATCAAAAGTTTTGAATTCATCAACAAACCTTTGTAACCTAACTCAAATGAAGACAATGCTTCTGGTTTTTGTGCAGGGTATTTCCACTGAACAGGAGTGCCTGTTTTTAAAGCATCTCTCAAATAAACCGGATTGGTATCAAACTTATAATGTTTAATGAAATCACTGTTACCACCAATCAACTTATAAGAAACAAGATCAAGATTGATCCACTGTTGTTGTGTAGAAGGGAAACGATAGGCTGTTTGATAAGACAAACGGATATTGTTATTTTCTGCTAATTTGTACAATGCAGTAACCCTTGGTGTGAAACGACCTTTAAAGTTTTCGTTTTTATCATACCTGGTTGAAGCACTCAACTTAAGTTTGGCCGAAATTTCTCTTGAAGCCTGAACAAAAGCACCAAATTCTCTGATGCTGATAGGACCTGTAGAATCTGCAAACAAAGTACCCTGTGAATTAAGAGAATAACTTCTGTAGTTTGCTCCAACCAACACATCCGCCACTTTTTTGGTGTACTTAGAAAGGTTATAACTACCTTCTAAACTATACAAATCCGTTCTATCCAATAATGCACCACCTTTTGGTACAGGTATTTTACGGATTCTGTCGTAAGCAGTATTAAATGCAGTAGAACCTACTACCGGACGTCCAACATCTGCAATAGATCTTGATGCAGTATGTGCTGCTGCATCACTTAATCCGTTTAATTTGCTGCTAAGAAAAGCCTGGCCGTATTGTGCATACCAACCGGTACTTCCGCCACTTGCCTTCCAACTTTCATTAAAGTTTTGGGTAGTAGCAGAAAGGTTATAGGACTCTCCTGCATTTTCTTGAGTGGTATAAGCACGCAACATCCACTCATGATTCAAAAGTTCTATTTTATATTGACCCATTTTGAAGTCTTTGATAGAATACCTGCTAGCACCGGTATACACCGTATTACCAGTACCCCAGTATCCAGCTACAATCGCTTCAGTATGTGGAGACAATTTATAATGTAAAGATCCACCCAGTTTAAAGTTGATGGTATTAGGATTAAGCAATTCTGTTTCTGTATAACCTGTACGGGAAACACGGATAGGACTACCAGTAAGTGTTCCGATAAATGGAGCAAGGAATGGTGCCTGTGCTGCTATACCGGTAAGAACCTGGCGAAGATCAGCAGTTGTTTCATCACCATAGGCATTTACACCATCAAAATTGGGATCTGTTTGCCTTGTTCCGGCAACCATTTTACCATTAGATCGGTCAAAATTTCTTTGATCCATACCTACCCAATCTTTGGCTTGTACAAATTCAGAAGTAATTTTAAATGCAAATTTTTCTGATACTTTTTTAGCCCATCTCAAACTCCAGTTATAATAAGGAGAAGTTGGCCTTTCCGATTTATCAGTATGCATTACCCCTGTTTTAATAACATAAGATAAACCCTGATATTTAAAAGGATTTTTACTGGTCATGAGCATGGTACCGTTCATTCCACCCGGGCCATACAATGCAGAAGATGCACCGGATAACAATTCAATATTGTCAACATCCAGTTCATTTAAACCAATGATTGCACCTACCGAGAAGTTTAATCCTGGCGCCTGGTTATCCATTCCATCTACCAATTGATTAAAGCGTACGTTTCCGCTTCCGCCAAATCCACGGGTAGTAGGTGTTTTAAATGTTAAAGAAGAAGTCGTCACATCCACACCTTTAAGGGTAGATACAACATCGTAGAAGTTAGCTGCAGGAGCATTACGAAGTGCTGCAGAACTTACACGCTCAATAGAAACAGGAGATTCCATGATCTTTTCCGGAACCCTGGATGCTGATACAATAACTTCCTGTCCCAATGCATTCGTAGGAACAAATGCAATTTTTAATTTATCCGAAGGACCCGTTACAGTTAATTCCTGTGGTTCAAATCCAACCGATGTAAAGACCAATGTTACTGGAAAATTCTTTACGTTTAAACTAAAGTTTCCTTTGTCATCCGTAAAGGTCCCGGTCTCAGTTCCTTTAATAGAAACCGACACAGCCGAGGAATTCTCTTGTGTTGCACTGTTTCTTACATTACCGCTGATGGTTACATTTTGGGCAAAAACAACAATTGAAAAGATGTTTGCAATCAAAAAAGTAACCAAATAGCTTGTGATTTTTCTCATATAGCAGTATTTAGGTTAAGGTAAATATCCAGCAAAATAAGAATAGTTATTATCTCTAAAAATTTTATTTTTCAACCAACACCATAAAATATAAACAATCATCTAAAACTATTCTCACCGGCACACCCTATTTTTGCAAAATGGCAGCATTCAAATTTAAGGATCAAACGAATTTTTATAGTGGAAAAGTAAGAGACGTTTACAGCATTGGCAACGATTTACTGGTTATGATAGCCAGTGACCGTATTTCCGCTTTTGACGTAATCCTACCCCGCCCAATCCCCTTTAAAGGGCAGGTTTTAAATGAAATAGCGGCCTATATGCTGCACGCCTGTAGTGATATTTGCCCCAACTGGCTCATCAGTACCCCTGCCCCAACGGCAAGTATTGGTAAAAAATGCACCCCATTTAAGATAGAAATGGTCGTTAGAGGCAACCTCACCGGCCATGCCTGGAGAACCTATCAATCAGGCTTAAGAACCCTTTGTGGAATTAATCTACCCGAAGGAATGAAAGAAAATGACTTTTTTCCTATGCCCATCATTACACCAAGCACCAAGGCATCGGAAGGCCATGATGAAGACATCAGCAAAGAAGAAATCATAGAACAGGGGCTTGCTAATGCAGGTGACTGGGAAATATTGGAAAGATATGCACTGCAATTATTTGAAAGGGGTAAACAGATTGCTGAAAAGCAAGGACTCATTTTAGTTGACACCAAATATGAGTTTGGTAAAATTGAAGACGATATTATTTTGATGGATGAAATTCATACCCCCGATTCATCCCGTTATTTTTATGCCGAAGGTTTTGAAGAAAGACAAGCCAATGGCGAAAAACAAAAACAACTGAGTAAAGAATTTGTTAGAGAATGGCTGATCGCAAATAATTTTATGGGCAAAGAAGGACAAACTGTTCCGGAAATGACCGACGAGTGGATACAAACCATCAGCAACCGCTACATAGAATTATTCGAAAATATTATTGGCGAAAAATTTGTTCCAAAACCAATGAGCGAAAAAGATATTTTCGATAAAATAAATACAGAACTGGAAATATTGATCCATCCATAAATTTATTTAAAAGAAAGTGGAACGCCCAAAAAACAATTGTTTTTTGGGCGTTTTATTTTTTACTTGTTGCTTTCCTTTTGTCCTATTTTCTACTTCGCAAATGCTACAATTCGTTTAATCAATTTTATGGGCAGCGGTTTGTTTATTGAAAATTGCACAGAACCTTTTGCGGATCTATAAACCACTATTTCAGCTTCAAAAGCAGCAATAGCAGCTGCTCCGGGATAAAATCCAATATAATTTTTATAACCTGCAAAATATACCAGCACTCCGTTTAGTTTATACGCCGGCACCTGATAACTGATTTGCTCCCTTGCTTCCGGCCCAATCTTGTTTTAACAAAATAAAAATGACACCCGAAAGTGTCATTTTTAAAGGATTGTTGGATTGATTCATGCATACGCTCAGGGGGGTTAGGGCCCACCTTTACGCATTATTTTTAAAGAAGGATGATAGACTGTACCGTCTTATTTCCATCATCTCCTGTTATTACAAGTTTATAATTACCTCCGGCAATATTAGCATTCAGCTGCAGCATTTTTACCTGATTCGTATTGTTAACTTCTACACTTGTTTGATATACCATTGCTCCAGAATTAGCAACCAGTTGTATCTTATACAAGCCGCTGGTTTGGTTTTGAAACTTAACATGTAAAGTTTTATGTTCCACAATATTTGGATACACCTGAATGCTTTTTTCAACAACCGTTTTAAGTGCTGCTACTTTTACAATAGCACTGTATTGAACCTGCCCCGAAATACTGTTGGCCTTGATACGATAGAAAAGATTACCCTCTACTACACTTCTGTCCAGCACTTGATAACTTGCACTTCCACCACTATTGCTGTTAGGCGATTGTGTAAGGAAAGAATAAAAATGAATACCATCCGAACTTCTTTCCACCTCATAACCAATAAGATTCAACTCATTTTCAACTTTCCATTGCACCGTCACTGTTTTATCATTGTTGCGGTTGGCTGCAATACTGGTAATGTTTACAGGTAATACAACGGCCTTATTGAATACAATTTTAAAACGGTCAGATGCATAAGAACCAGCGATGTTCACAATTTGAAAATTTACAGAAGTAGTGCCAGCCATATTCAGCGCTGTACTGGTATTCAGATAACGATCTATCAGGAAAGCGGTTTGCCCAGGTGCATCCATATTATCCAGTATCAGTTGCCATTGGTAAGTCTGAACCCTTACACCGCTCATTTTTAAATGAATGGTATCATTGTTCATTACCTGATTTCTGTTTTCGATGATCAGGGTTTTTCCTGCATTCTGAATACTGATATTTTCATTGGTATTACCCACTTTTAAAACATCTTCATTATTAACCTCATTACCGTACTGAGTATTGTATTGTACCATTACCCCGTCTACAACCGTTGTTGTATCTGCCTGCACAACACCAAGGTTGGCTCTGAGCCTTTGCTGGGCTCCCGCAGTAAAAAATACCTGTGCTGATCCGGTTCCTTTATCGCTTTCTTCAAAATAAAGAGTACCATTCGAAGCATTTCCTCTTACAAAAAATGCAAGACCAGATTGAAGACTCGTTACTTGGGAAAGCTGTGCCCCATAACTTCCGCCGCCCGGAAAAACTTCGTAAATATTTGTTTCTAGATTTTTTGTAATAGTTTGATAGGCGCCCAATCCATAAGCACTAACCCCTGCTGTCGTTAACTTGGGATCCCATACATAAAACACATCCTGCACATTTGTTTTGCTGATTTTAGACAGCTGCACCGGCGAAGCAAATGGATTCCCAATGGCAACAAAAGTATTGGCAGGAACGGCAATGGTTGGTTGTGTTCCTTGGTAAAGGGTACCGGTAGTGCGGGCTACAGTATTAGTGCCTGCAATTCCACTGCGATTGCCAATTACAAAAGTCATATAACCTTTTTGCCCGCTCAGTAATTCACTGGTACTCGAAATACCATCCCAGCCATTGGTAACCGGATTGTAAGTTTTTACCGTATGACCACCTGGTGCATATAAATCAAATCCAAGACCTAAGTAAGCGCCGCTATTTGGATAACCCAATACAAAACCATAGCCCGGTTTTGGATTGGCATTGGCGGTTGCTGCCCCTTCCTGCCACGACTGTTTGAAATTCTGACCATTGGTTGGGGCTGATAAAAAACGCCATCTCCTGTTTTCTGAAATATAACGCTCCACAGTTACCTTACCGGAAATTAGATTACCAACCGCTAATTCTCCTACACTGGCTGTTTTAAGAGCGGTTGATTTTAAGCTGATATTATCATAAGTATTCAAATCGGCAGTAGTACTGTTAAAGTCAATATATTCAAGAATATTCAGGGTATCATTGGCTGTAGCACTAACATTTACATCATTAGAAATAATCATTCCATTTAAATTTCTGCCGG
>CANNJE010000060.1 GCA_947504605.1 Chitinophagaceae bacterium | reverse complement strand
CGCCTGTTTTTTATGCAATAGCTGCTGCCAATGAGGATGCTGTTGTGGAAGGAAAAGTTATGATTATTAGCGATGTTAGTTCTGATGGAAAAAAAATTACGGCGGCGTACCGGGCATTGTTTATTAACGGTGTATGGACCCTTCAACCTTTATGGATGCTGTCGTCTGAAACAAAAACAGATAAAGACAGTTTAAAACAAAAAGGAAAGGATGCTGTCATACATATTATCCCGACAACACAATAAGAAAAACTTTAGGGAGCAAATTACCAAACATTTCTAGGGCAGGTATCGCCATATTTATTGCCAATAATAAACCCGACCATTATTTCGTGTGTATTACCGGTATAAGCCCTCAACCTGTTGGTAGTGGCCACTTCATAAGCATAACTGATATTGAATGTATTGGAAATATTTAACCCAGCCATACCAGAATATCCGGAAATAAGATCTCCGTATCTGTAACTTCCTCCCAACCAAAACTTATCCTGGTATTGTAATTTTACATTTGCGTGTACCCCTAACAGTTGTGGCTGCCAGTATTGAAGCATTGCAGAAGGAATCATATTCAGGTCGTCACTCAGCAAAAACCTGTAACCTGCGGTCAAAAAATAATTGGGTGTATAATAGGTAGCGTTATCGTTGTTTTTGGCAAAGTTAACTTTGCCGGGTACAATATTCTGTACCGCCAATCCAACAAAATAATCGCTTGAATAAAGCCACAATCCTGCGCCTACTTCTGGTTTTATTTTTTTAAGTTCACCGTTGCTGTAACCTACGGCAGGATCGGTGGGATCGAGACTGGCGAAATCGATTTTACTTCTATCCAGGTTCACACTGGTCATACCTGCATTAAAGCCCAAGGACAGGGTGGTTTTAATACTGATGGGTTTATGGTAGGCGTAAGAAGCAAACAGGGACCATCGATTGATATAACCTGCTTTATCATTTAATGCAATTAACCCTACCCCATGATGTGGTTCGGGTGCTGTATAATCTTGCCAGTACTGTTCTCCTCTTGGATTTTGGCCGGGTACCTGAAAAGAAGTTGCACTGGTGCGAAGGTCTTTTTTACCAATGGGGCCATGAATGCTAAAGTAACTGGTAACCGGAGCGCCATTAATGCCCGTCCATTGATTGCGGTTACTGATTTTAATATCCGTATAATTTTCTATTCCGGTTACTGCCGGGTTGAGTATATAATTATTAAGTACATACTGCGAATACGATGGTTTGGCCTGGCTCATTGTAAGGTTGCAAAAAAAGATTCCGCCCAACAGAACCAGCATTCCCTTCCTATTAATTCTTTTCACAAACAACATAATAATTCGATATTATAAAAACTACAATTGCACAAAAAATGCAGGTGCAGCTGCTTTTTATTTTAAAATAGTAACAAAACCTGTAATTGGTTTCCTTCCGGTACCAGGTTCAACAATATAATAATAAGTGTCAATTGGCAAAGTCTTACCGTTCATTGTACCATTCCATGGGGTTTTATAACCATGGGATTCAAATACCAGCTGACCTGCACGGGTAAATACCTGTACTCTGTTATCCGGGTAAGTATCGAGGTAATCGATGAGCCATTTTTCATTGATACCGTCCCCATTAGGCGAAAAAGTATTAGGAATTTTGGGCGCTTTTAACACTTTTACAAATACATCATCCGATGTTTTACAACCTCCAAGTGCCGTAACTGTTAACCTATAGGTAATATCATCCAGCATATTAATGCCTGTTGCTGTTGGGGTTGTTGTACTGCTTAGATAAGTTGCAGGTGACCAGAGGTACTGCAAATTATTTCCGGTAACAACCGATTGTAAGGTTAAAGTACCGCCTTCAAGCACTACCCTGTCTGGACCCGCACTTACTACCGGGTATGGATATACGGTATATGGTTTGCTGATGGTATCACTGTTACAACCCTTGCTGTTGACGGTAAACAATTCCACATTAAAGGTTCCGGGTGCTGCGTACAAATGTGTTGGATTTGATACGATAGAAGTATTACCATCGCCAAATTTCCAGTTCCATTGATTAACTGTTCCGTCGAGGCCATTGGTCAGATCTCTAAAAGTAACATTGTCGCCAATACAAACACTTGGTTTATTAAAGTCGAAAGCTACGATTGGTTGTGGGTGTATAAAGTTTATGACCCTTGATAAAGATTTCACACAGTTGCTGCCACTTTTTACAGTGAGTGTAACGGTGTAAGGTCCAACAGCACTATATAAATGAGGTGGTGGATTTTTTGCCAAAGATGTATTTAAGGGTCCACTTGCCGGATCGCCGAAATCCCAGGAATAGGTAAAGGCGTTTTCGGTTGCATCTGCAATGGTTGAACTTTCAATAAATGATATTAAGGCATTGGGCAAACAAACACTTGTTTCTCCAAAGGCGAAAGCAGTTTGAGGAATTGGGCTGATATAAATTGTTTGCGACTTACTGGTACTATTACAACCGTAAGCCGAAGTATTAAACATCGTAACCGTATAGTTGCCCCAAGACGGGAAGGTATGGGTAAATGTGCTGCCCGGAGCATGTGTTTGCAAAGGACTGCCATCTCCAAAATCCCAGGTAGTATTGGTAAGTGTAACTCCTGTTGGAACTGTAGACTCTTCTTTAAAAGTTGCCGGAGATCCCTGACATACCGGTATAATAAATGAAAATAATGCTGTGGCAGTATCCAGTACTTTGATGGTGCGGCTCAAAGAATCCACACAACCACCGGTGGTTGAAGTAAAGGTATATTTTATGGTATGGGTTCCTACTCCAGCTATTGCCGGGCTAAATACCCCAGTTGCGGAGACACCTGTTCCTGAAAAAACAAAGGTTCCTGGTACTCCACCAATTTCGCTGGCCTGAGCCGGTGTAATCTGGTAGGGTGCAGCATCCAAACAGGCATCGGGCATTACAGCAAACTGAACTTTCGGCGCAGCATTTACGGTGATGTTTGCTAATGTATCATCCACACAAACGCCCCCAGAATAGGCCCTGTAACGAATGGTAAATATTTTGGTAAGGGGTGTTTGAAAGTTAGTATACAAGTGCCTGTACGTTTTTCCGGCAGTTGGTAAATCATCTGTTTCAAAAACTGCAGGAAAGTTGGCATTGTCCCAATAAATCTGCACTTTGGTAATGACGCCGGGGAATACGGTAGAAGTATTTACAATGGCAACTGAATCATTGGCGCATAAAGTTGTTGGATTGTTTACTGTATAATTGGCTACCGGGAAACTACCATTGATTACCAATGGATGATTGATGGTATCCTTACAACCATTATTGCTTGTGACAATTAGTTCTACAGTATAGTTTCCTACGGCAGTATAACTATGTGTAGGATTTTGTAAGGTGGAGGTATTGGGATTAGGTACTGTAGCATTGACATCTCCAAAATTCCATGCCCATGTTGTTATGTTTCCGGTTGCGACTTTACTGGAATCCAGGAATTGTGCGTAGGTATCGCTTAAACAAACTTCCGGTATAATATATCCTGCCAGTGGACGATTGTTGATGGTAATAATTTTTGTAAAAGGAACTGCATTGCTACAACCATTGGTCGTTGTTACAGTTAGGCCTACTGTATAATTTCCTGCGGTACTAAATATATGTGTAGGATTTTGTTGCGTCGAAGTATTATTCGCAGCACTGGCTGGGTCACCGAAGTTCCATGCCCAATTGGTTAAGGTGCCCACATTGGCCACCGAATTATCGGTGAATGAAATATCCCTTGTTTCGCAAACTGGTGTTGAATTGCTAAAATTCAGCGTAGGTAAAGGATGTATAATGATGACCACATTTCCTGATTGTGTCTGGCTGCATAAGGAAGTACTTGCATCCCTTACACTAATGAGATTATAGGTGAATGTACCAGCAATATTGGTAGGAGCAGCAACGGTAACGCTATTGCCCGTAGTGGTGGTTACGGTTTGATTGGCTCCACCATTGATATTATACGTAAAGGTATAAGGCGCAGTTCCAACAGCACCTGTGAATGTAATATCTGGGGATGGGGCATTTAGACAAACAGCCGTTGAACCGCTGATGCCGGCAGTAGGTAAAGGATTGATGGTAACGATGGCTGTACCCGATTGATTTTGGATACAAGCATTGGTACTCCCCTCCTGAACACTAACCAGATTGTAAGCAAAGGTACCCAGCACTGCTGTAGGGGCTGCTATAGTTACCGTATTCCCGGTGGTAGTTGTTACAGTTTGGTTGGCAGCTCCATTAATATTATAAGTGAATGTATAAGGCGCTGTACCTACGGCACCCGTAAAAGTAATTATGGGATCTGTAGCCCCAAAACATGCAGCAGTTGTTCCTGCAATTAATGCTGTAGGTAAAGGTTTTACAATAACAGTAGCAGTACCGGTTGCGGTATTGATACAGGCCGTGCTACTGGCATCCAATACACTTATTAAATTATATGCGAAGGTTCCTGCTGTTCCGGTAGGTGCAACAACGGTTACCGAATTACCGGAAGTGGTGGTTACGGTTTGGATGGCACCCCCATTTATATTATAGGTAAAAGTATAAGGCGCTGTGCTACCCGATCCTGTAAATGTAATAAGCGGTGCAGGAGCATTCAGACAAACGGTTATAGTTCCTGCAATAGTTGCAGCAGGCAATGGATTGATGGTAACTATTGCAGTTCCTGTTTGATTCTGACCACAAGTGAAAGCACCCGCTTCCTGAACACTGAGGAGATTATAGGTAAACAAACCAACAACTGTAGCTGGAACTGCTACAGTAACAGCATTACCCACTGTTGTGGTAACGGTTTGAGTTGCGCCTCCATTTATATTATAAGTAAAAGTATAAGGTGCTGTACCTCCGGCCCCGGTGAAAGTAATATCGGGAGAAGCTGCGTTTAAACAAATACTGGTGGTACCCGAAATGGTAGCAGTAGGCAAATCCCGAATTACGACCGTTGCGGTTCCTGATTGAGGTTGTGCGCATAAAGTGCTTGATCCATCGGCAACACTTATTAAATTATACACAAAAGTACCTACTGTGTTTGTTGGTACTGGAACGGTAACGGAATTCCCTGCAGTTGTTGAAACTGTTAGGTTGGTTCCCCCGTTAATATTATAAGTAAAAGTATAAGGTGCAGTTCCTGCTGCCCCCGTAAAAGTAATATTAGGTGAAGCCGCATTTAAACAAACCGTTGTGGTTCCTGTAATGGTTGCTGTTGGAAGCGGATTGACTGTTACAACAGCGGTTCCGGTTTGATTTTGCAAACAAAGAGTAGATCCGGTATTATTAACACTAACCAAATTATAGGTAAAAACGCCTGCCACGTTAGTTGGTGCGGCAATAGATACAGAATTGCCTGCACCGGAATTGATGGTTTGGTTGGCAGCTCCATTAATATTATAAGTAAAAGTAAACGGCGCTGTTCCATTCGCAGCTGTAAAAGTAATCGTAGGATTGGGTGTATTTAAACATAAAGCGGTCGTTCCTGCAATATTGGCTGTGGGCAATGCCGGCACGATTACCTGTTTAACAATGGTATCGCTGAGGCAGCCCGGTGTAGTAATATCGGAAAATCTAACATTGTAAGTTCCGGGTGCTGAGAATGTATGCAATGGATTCCTGCTATTGGAATTATTACTGGTACCACTTGCAGGATCTCCAAAATCCCACCAGAAATGATAGGTAGGTTTGGGTGTTTGAGGGGTTGTTTCAGTAAATTGGTAGGGTTCTGCAACACAACCAGCATTGTTCCATGAAAAGTTTGCTACTGGAGGAGCTGAAACGGTTAAATCGAAATCAATATCCTGAGTGGAGCCACAATCTGCATTGGGAACAAAAGTCCTTATGGTAATTGGGTAAACACCGATGGTAGAAAAATTATAAAGCGTAGGTAAGGAATACCAATGGATTGTTTTTCCGTTTACAACGGTAGCCGAATCCTCCATAGCATTTCCTGCATTGTTTACAAAGACAGTGCTATTATTTGGTGTCATACCCACTGCCCCATTAAAGTTCCAGGACATTGAATCTGGAATATAGGGTAATGAAACTTTGAATTTAAAAGGGGAACCGGTACAAACCGAAGGAACTGTTTCAATTCCGTAGGCTGACTGAACTCCTATTTGCTGATACAGATCTTTAATATTGGTACCGGCATTATAACCATAAGATTCTGCGGCTCCGAAGCCATATGCAATTGCATTAAAACCTGAGTCAGACTTTATAATACGCTGACCAGCACCAACAGTTTGACGCAAATAAGAATACGCCGGATCTTGGGGATGAACAATAAATGAAGCTGCAGGTACAGCCACACCGTCTAACCGAAAAGAACTGATTGCAGTACCGGTATTGGGGAGCACCACATTTACATAATGCCCGGTTATGGCAAAATTGGGTGTTGCGTTCCATATAACCGTATTAATATTCTGCTCAACCGGACTTAGATAAATAACTTCCGGATCCCCGGGTGTACCATTATTACATGATCCTTGGGAAGTAAAATATTGAGCCACTAAAATTGGCTTGTCTGCTTCAACAAGTTGCGGCAGATTGGTAGAAGCTATTTCATAATAAAAACCACCCTGCAAGGGCAAGGTAGTTGTTAGACCATTTATTTTTACGACTGTGGCCGGATCTGAAATACATACCCGATAGATATTGTAAGACTGATTACCTGCTGCAGGCACTGTAAGGTATTTTTTACCCCAAGCTGTTTTAGGCACCGCCTGTGCCATATAATTATCGGCTGAAGAACTGCTAGTAGTGCAGGTTATACTTAGTTTTCCGCTACCAGAAAAAACGGCAATCTTTTTACAACCACTACCCGTATTAACACTTTTGATTAAAGAGCCTGTAAGATCATACCCTGTACAAACAGGATTACAATTATTGGGACTATTAATAAGTGATCCCATTACATTATATACCTGCCCTTGTGTAAGATATACTGTGTATGTTGAACCTGCGAGCCAACCCCCAGTGGTATTACCTGTTGGTGTAATCTCTATCTTGGTGGTTCCGGTATCAGCAGCAACAACATAAAACCAACAATTTGAATTTCCTGCATTAGACCAATTTTTATAATTAATTGAATAATATTCTTTGCCTAAAGTATTGGTTGGATACAAAATGGTGGCTCCTGAAATACTTGCATTGTATATATGCGCATAAGAAACCATTGGCTTATCACTCGTAATATGAATGCCTTTATTTGAAAGCCCCTCTACACTTAGTTTTGCATCCTGTGCACCCGTTTTAGGTATTACTGCAGAGGTCAAAACATTATTTCCCGCAGCACTGGTTAAGGTTTGAGTATAACCTACCCCAGGAATTGAAATGGTAATATTGGTAACCTGATCTGTAGCAAAATATAAAACCATTTGCTGGGAACCACCTGAAGAGGAACCAAACATTGAAACATGGTAACCATACCCTACCCAAAAGTCTTTTCCTTTGTTACTAAAGTCCTGACAATAAGCCGATAGAGATATAATAGATAGAATAGAAAGTAGCAAAAATTTTCTCATGTGAATTGGTATAAAAACAAGTAGGCGAATTTAACGAATAAATCCTGTTTTTGACATTCACAAACGAGAAAAGTTACAATCGGTAATTGATTTATTTTAATTCAATTTGAATTAAAATCTTATTATATTATAATTGCAATGGTAAAAGGAAATATAAATAAGTACAACTATGGTATATTAAATAGAAAAAGCTGCATAAAAATGCAGCCTTTTTTGTTATGAACCTCTTGGTTCCATAACCCCCAAAGAAAACAAAAATGTTGTTTTATATAAAATATAAAACCTTATTATTTTGAAAGTCTGATGGTATTACTGGCCATTGCTCTATCAGCAGCTTCCATATGTAATACCCTGAAATATTTCATTCCAGGCTTTATTTTACTAGTTATTTGTTTAAAAGAATAAGATCCTTTAGCTGCTTTAGGATCTGCTCCCATTACAAGTCCGATGGTAGAAAAGGACTTTCCATCAGCACTTGCCTGTACTTCCCAGTAATTGGCATCATCTGTTATATTACTCTTCCAGTTAATTTGAATACTGGTAGTATGAAGGGTTGCCACTAAACTTTCAATTGAAGTTTGTTTGCTATCAACATTTTGTTGAGCCATAGCATTTACACTCATGAATGCAAAAGCCAATAAATAGATAAACTGTTTCATTATTTCATTGCGTTTTAATAGTCTGTAATCATTATCCAACAGGATAAAAGCTTTGCAATGAATAAAGGATTTAATAAAGTGGTTTGACTGATAGTGGAAATAGGAACGATGATCTTATATTAAGATCACTTAACATTTGTGAATATATTATTCACAGGCTGCAACTGTAACCCAATCAAACGTTGTTCTGGAAAAGAAAACAATTTAACAGCAATAGAAATATTGCGAATAGCAAAAAGGAGCTGTGTGTAAAAAGATTTCATTCGTTGTGATTTGAGGTTTGTTTTGGTCGTCAGATTGATACTATCTGTTCAGAAGAAATTGGAGGTAAGTAAGAATTCGGAAATAACAGAGGTAATATCATTGTCCGTTTCTGATGCAAACATAACAACAGTTTTTAATAATACAAAACTTTTTTACCGTAATTTCCGAAGGAAAGATGCAAAACATATTAAAATTAGATATTTTTCAACATTAATACCTTTTGTATTAATTTATACTAACCAATCAGTTTTTATTTGAATAATATTTAACAATAATTAAAATATATTGACAATCATTATGATTATTACTAAATTTTATAAAAAATGACATAATAACATTTACCAGCTTCCCAAATCCTACAAGCGATTTTAAAGCCCATTAATGATCCTTTTTACTTTTTGGACATTCTACTGCAACAAAAGAATTTTTGGCTAAAATATCCAAAATAGGGGACAAACTATTAACATTATTTAATAATATATAAATCTACATAAACTATTTATTAATCACAATACCATAACTATATCTTTTTCTGTTAGTTATAAACTATTTAATAATATTTAACCTTGTTTTTTAAAGCTCTGCTTATTTTTTATTAATAATGTTAAACACAGTATTTTTATTTATATTTTATATTTAATTATTTTTCATAATTATATTAATTACCATATTATTAATAAATATATTTTATACTAACTTATATAGTCATCTATTTTAATGATGTGTTTTCTTGCTTTTATATTTTTACTATATATTTTAGTAGCTATTTTTAAATTAACATAATTCTATTTTCGGCTTAGAGGAAGCTTTCCTATATTGCGTTATCAAATTTTAAATAAACAAAATGAAGATTTTAAAAACATTGGTTGTTCCCCTACTCTTTATCATTTTACTGTCATCCTGTCGGACTCCACAGGAATTAGAGTTTCGGGAATTCAACAATCTTTCTTTAGACAAACTGGGTTTTTCCTCCTCTGCTCTGAAGGTGACCCTTGTTTATTTCAATCCTAATAATTTTGGAATGGAGCTTTCCAGGACCGAATTAGACATTTATGTAGACAATACTTTCCTTGGTCATTCGAGTCAATTGTTGCAAGTTCCCATTCCAAGAAAGGATATTTTCAGTATTCCACTCAGGATAGATCTGGATATGAAAAACCTGCTAAAAAACGGATTGATTACCATGATGAATAAAGAAGTGGCGGTAAGAGCCATTGGAAATGTGAAGGTGGGAAAGGCCGGAGTTTATAAAAATATCAAGGTAGATTATACCAGCAGGCAGCAATTTTCTTTGTTTTAGCTTTACATTTTCTAAAAAATATCACTTTTGCCAAACAGGATTTTCATAAAAAAAGCAACCTTTTAGAGGTTGCTTTTTTTGTAAAACTGTTTTTTTTATTGCTGCACTTCAACCGGTTTTGACGTTACCGGTTCCTTTTTTTTGCAGCAAGGAGGTAATTTTTTATAGGCATCTTCATCTGCTGTCACATCATCGGCATCGTAGCCAACGGTTGCGATAGCGGCCTTAATATTTTCAATATTGGTTCTATCTGTGATCCAGGTTACCCCCGTTACTTTTTTCTTTACATTTACTTTTACGCCCGTAACCCCCTCCTGCCTCATGAGGTATTTTTCTATTTTACCCTTGCACATATCGCACTGTACAGTGGGCGTTTTAATCTCTGCCTTTGCAGTGGCTTTAGCCTGTGCGTTCGCAGAAAAAACGAATCCTATCATCGCTATCAGTAACAGCGGCATGTATTTTTTCATGTTTTTAATTTTTTAGTACCGTATAAAGATATTTTATCCCTTCCAATCTGCAGGGTTATTTCTCCAATTTAACAAGCTGTTTAACTGATTTTCATCTACCAGCTGCTTTTCTACAGCAAGGTTTATGAGTACTTCATAATTAGTGAGGGAAAGAAAGGGAATACCAGCTTCCTCAAAAGCTTTTACGGCCTGAGGAAAGCCATAATTAAAAATGGATACCATCCCTATTACTTCAACCCCGGCCAGTCTGAGTACTTCACAAACCTGCAGACTGCTTTTACCAGTAGAAATTAGGTCTTCAATTACCAATACTTTCTGCCCTGGAGTAAAAGATCCCTCTATTTGATTACCCAGGCCGTGCTCTTTTGGTTTGGGTCTAACATACATATAAGGCAGTTTTAACTGATCTGCCGCCATTGCCCCCCAGGCTATGCCCGCAGTAGCTACTCCTGCCAAAGCTTCTGCTTGTGAAAATTGTTCAAAAATGACGCTGCTTAGTTCACTTTTAATAAAATCTCTCACATATGGAAAAGACAATACTTTTCTGTTATCGCAATAGATGGGGCTTTTCCATCCACTTGCCCAAGTATATGGATTGGCAGTATTTAACTGTACTGCATGCACCTGTAATAATTTTTCGGCTACGGCTGTTTCGTTGGATGTCATTTAATAAAATTGAAGCATTAAAAATACAAATTCGCTGGCAAAGATAATACTTGAGTAAATGAATATAAAGGCAATGAACTATTTTTACCATTGTTAAACAAACTACCATGCAGATAAAAGTTTATTTTGGAGAGAAGCCAGTGTATCTCTGTGACGAAATGGATGAAAACCTGACGGAAATTATGCATCACCCAGATGCAGTTTTTGTGGATGAATTGTCTACTCCGGCCATTAATTCTTTGTTGCATGAAATTAAAAAAGAGAGTTTTCATGCAGGTATTATACTGAATAAAGATCTAAAAAAACTGAAAAAAGCCTTTTTTAAACATTTTCTTCTTATTGAAGCAGCAGGTGGCATTGTGCAAAATGAGAAAAAGGAAATTCTCTTTATTTTTAGAAAAGGTAAATGGGACCTACCAAAGGGGAAAATAGAAGCTGCTGAAATACCAGAAGTGTGTGCTGAAAGAGAAATAGAAGAAGAAACGGGGGTAAAGGGACTTTTATTAAAAAAGAAAATTGGTGAAACTTACCATACCTATGATGAGTTTGGAAAACACATCCTTAAGATCAGTCATTGGTTTTATTTTACCTGTAGCAGCAAGCAGGTACTTGCGCCACAATTAGCGGAAGATATTACTAAAACGGAGTGGATTAAAACAAAGGATATTAAAATACCTGTTTCCAACAGTTATGAAAATATAAAGACTATCCTACAAAAGTTTTTTGATGAGCCTTGAGGTTTGTTGATTTTAAGCTTTCTTTCGAAGCAGTGCTACGGTAAGCCTGCTCACGCATATTAATTTGCCTGCATCATCCTGAATTTTTATATCCCATACATGGGTTGTGGCTCCCAGGTGTAAGGGAACAGCGGTGGCTGTGACATAACCTTGTCTTGCACTGCGCAAGTGGTTGGCATTAATTTCGAGCCCCACACAACTATTTTTTTCAGCGTCAATTACCAGGTTTGATGCAACACTGCCGATTGTTTCGGCCAGTGCACAACTGGCACCACCGTGCAATAATCCATAAGGTTGAATGGTGCGATGATCGACCGGCATCTTCATTTTTAAAAAATCGGGACCAATTTCTACCCATTCCATTCCAAGCTGTTCTGCCATGGTACCGGGCGTAAATGCTTCGAGTTGCTGTAATTGTAAATCCTTATGAAACCAGATTATTTTATTTTGCAATGCCGCTTTTTTTGATGGTTTCATTTACTTCTTCAGGTAAAAAACGAGATACATTTCCCCCATTTTTTAATACATCTCTAACCAGTGTACTTGCTACGGAAGTATATTGTGGTAGGCAGGTAAGAAAAATTGTTTCGATATTATCTTCAAGGCTTCTGTTCATATCTGCAATGGCTTTTTCGTATTCAAAGTCATTGACATAACGGATTCCTCTCAGAATAAAATTGGCTCCTACTTCTTTGCAGCATTGAACTGTTAAACCATCGTAAGCTACAGCTTCTACCTTTGGATTGTTTTTATAAATATCCCTTATCCATTCTAAACGTTGTTGCTCACTAAACATGGGAACCTTGTTAATATTTCGTCCTACACCGATTACAAGTTTATCAAACAATGGCAAAGCCCTGTTGATAATATCTGTATGGCCCAATGTTACAGGATCAAAAGTGCCAGGGAATAAACAAATTCTTTGCATGCGAAAGAGGTTTAAAGGTTCAATGGCGAAGGTAATTAGTAATAAAAATTAACGAGGGATTTTAAGAGATTAATTATCTCCTTTTTTTCCTGCCAGCAAATACAAAACAGCCATTCTCACTGCTACACCATTTTCAACTTGCTGCAAGATAATTGATTCATTTCCATCAGCTACATCACTGTCAATTTCCACTCCACGGTTGATGGGGCCAGGATGCATGATTACGATGTCTTTATTTACTTCGTCCAAAAGTTTGCGTGTAACTCCAAAAGCGAGGTTATATTCTCTCAGTGATGAAAACAGCACTTGACTTTGTCTTTCCAATTGTATCCTCAACACATTGGCTACATCGCACCAGGCCAAGGCTTTTTTAAGATTATATTCAACCTTAACCCCCAAAGCTTCCTGTATATAAGGAGAAATTAAAGTTGGCGGACCGGAAACCATTACTTCGGCGCCCATTTTTTTCAATAAATAAATATTACTTAGGGCAACCCTTGAATGCATGATGTCGCCTACCAGCAATATTTTTTTCCCTTCCAGCCCTCCTATTCTTTCACTTATTGAAAAAGCATCGAGTAAAGCCTGTGTGGGATGTTCATTTATTCCGTCTCCTGCATTTACGATGGCAGTATCGGGTAAATGTTTGGCTAGAAAATGCGGGGCACCACTAGCGCTGTGCCGCATAACCACCATATCTACTTTCATACTCAGGATATTGTTTACTGTATCTAGCAAGGTTTCGCCCTTACTTACTGAAGATCCTGAAGCAGTAAAATTAATGGTATCAGCGCTCAATCGTTTTTCAGCCAGTTCAAAAGATATCCTGGTACGGGTGCTATTTTCGTAAAATAGATTTACGATTGTAACGTCACGAAGTGAAGGAACCTTCTTAACAGGCCTTTGTAAAACTTCTTTAAATTGAGTAGCTGTGGATAAAATAAGGGAAATATCCTGTGGTAATAAATCTTTAATGCCCAGTAGATGTTTGGTAGATAGTTGCATTAAGGAGCAAAGCTAAGGTAAAAATATTAATAGAAAAACTCTTTCAAGTTCAATCGTTTCTTTTTCTGAAATTACAAATGTCCAATACGAAAATGGGACATTTGTTTTTACTCATAAATAATAACTTCATTTCTTTCCCAATCTACTTTTACTTTTTGAGAAAATTCAGAATCAATGGTTAATCCACCATAATCGGGCTGAATGGGTAATTCCCGGTTAAACCTGCGGTTTACCAGTACACATAATTCTACCTTTTTAGGACGGCCAAAGTCCTGTAAAGCATCCAAAGCTGCCCTAATTGTTCTGCCTGTAAAAAGGACATCATCCATAAGTACCACAATCTTTCCTTCAATAGAAAAAGGCAATTCGGTTTTACTGGCCACGTGGAATTCTTCTCTTACATCGTCTCTGTAAAAAGTAATATCGAGTATACCATTTTGTATCTTTTCTTGTGGACAAAGTTGGCGTATATGTTCAACAATTTTTTCACTTACTTTAATACCCCTTGGCTGAATGCCAATAAATACAACATTTTCGAGGCTGGTATAATTTTCGATCACCTGGTTGGCCAGTCGCTGAATGGTTACCTGTAACTGCTGGGAGGAAAGTAAAATCTGCATTTGAATCAATTAAATCCTTCTTAAATAATCATACGAAAGTATAGCATTGGAAAGGAATAAAAAAAAGCCCTAAAAAGGGCTGTTTTTTTTATATAATTTTTTAACTATTTACCGGCATTGAGTTCTTCCTGCAATTTGGCAAGTTCGTCCCATTTAGCTGCTGCGGCAAGTTTAGCCTGCTTTGGCCAGCTACCCGGATTGTGCATATTAAACTGATCGCCACCAGCTTCAAGGGTTGCTTTTAAGGTCTTAACAGTAGACTTTGCAAGGTCTTTGTAGGTAATAATTCCTGCTTTTTTGAAAAGGAGGGCTATTTTTTTTCCAATTCCTTCTATTTTAGTAAGGTCATCAGCCACTACTTTAGCCAGTTTGGGTTCTTTCACTTTCTTTATAACAGCAGCTTTGGTTGGGGCCTTGGCTTTAACTGTAACCGGAACTTCCACTATACAGTTTTCAACGGTATAACCATATACATCATTGGAAGTAGTACCGTTGTTATCATTTACCCATCTGCCATCATTTAAGAAATAACGGTATTGATAAGAGCGACCTGCAATTAATGCTATTTCAGCAACCATAGAACCATCTTTTTTCTTTTGCAGTTTTACGCCTTCTGCATGGTTCCAGTCATTAAATTCTCCTAATAAAAAACCTTCAGAAGCATTTGCTACAATTTCTGAAGGCAATACAAATTTTACTTTAGTTGTCATATAAGTTCTCTCTGATTAAAAAAATAATTTCTCGTTTCTTAATACGAATATGGTAAAAACGTAACCCTACTATGGATTAATTCTTATTAACAATGAGTGCATAAAAAAGGGTTGCATTACTGCAACCCCTGTATTTTGATAAAATAATTCTAGTATAAAAAATATATTTACCCCTTATTTTTCAAGCATAAACGGATAGCGGTAATCTACCGGAGAATTAAAAGTTTCTTTAATGGTTCTTGCGCTCAACCAGCGATACAGGTTCAAGGCAGAACCTGCTTTATCATTGGTTCCGCTACCTCTTGCTCCGCCAAATGGTTGCTGACCAACAACAGCCCCTGTTGGTTTATCATTGATATAAAAATTACCTGCACTGTTACGAAGTTTATTGGTAGCCAATTCTACTGCAAAACGATCTTGTGCCAACACAGCGCCTGTTAGCGCATAAGGGGAAGTATTATCCACCAACTTTAAAGCGTCTTCAAATTTATTTTCATCGTAAATATAAACCGTCAATACTGGGCCAAACAATTCCTCGCACATGGTTACGTAGTAAGGATCTGATGCTTCAATAATAGTTGGTTCGATAAAATAACCAGCCGTTTTATCGCATTTACCCCCTACCCATATTTTGGCGCCACTGTCTCTTTTTCGAACATTTTTGATGTATCCTTCTAGTTTATCAAAACTTTTTTCGTCAATTACTGCATTCACAAAATTGGTAAAATCTTCCACGGTGCCCATCTTCATGGTTTTAACCATTTCTACCAATTTCTTTTTTACTTCAGCTGCCATATTGGATGGAATATAAGCTCTGGAGGCTGCAGAACATTTTTGTCCCTGGTACTCAAATGCGCCACGTGCCAGCGCAGTAACAACAGCGTCCACATTGGCAGATTTATGCGCAATAACAAAATCTTTCCCACCCGTTTCACCTACAATTCGGGGATATGATTTGTACATACCCATATTTTTTCCAATGGTCTCCCACATTTTATTAAATACGCCTGTACTGCCTGTAAAATGGATACCTGCAAAATCAGGGTGATTAAAAATGACTTCTCCTGCTGTAGGGCCATCCACAAAAACGAGGTTAAT
>CANNJE010000059.1 GCA_947504605.1 Chitinophagaceae bacterium | reverse complement strand
GCATCATCCATATTGATATCAATAACCTGTGCACCATTTTCTACCTGCTGCCTTGCTACCGACAATGCTTCTTCATATTGACCATCTCTGATAAGGCGTGCAAATTTTTTACTACCTGTTACATTGGTACGTTCTCCAACATTAATAAAGTTAGATTCAGGGCGAACGATAAGGGGCTCCAGACCACTAAGGCGCAGATATGGTTTTATGTGTATTTTTTCTAGCATAATATATCCTGTACTTTTATTTCAACCCAATTTATAATGTCGGTTCCATTACCGGCAATTCTCTTGGTTTGAATTTACTTACCTGTTGTGCAATATGATTAATATGGTCGGGGGTAGTACCGCAGCAACCACCTACGATGTTTAACCAGCCATTGGCGGCCCATTCTTCTATGATATGTGCTGTTTCGTGAGGCTGTTCATCGTATTCTCCAAAAGCATTTGGTAGTCCCGCATTTGGATATGCTGATGTAAAACAAGCCGATATTTGCGACAGCTCCTCGATATGGCTGCGCATTTCTTTTGCACCCAAAGCGCAGTTAAGGCCTATACTCAGTGGATTTGCATGCATTACAGAAGTATAAAATGCTTCCAGTGTTTGTCCGCTAAGTGTTCTGCCACTAGCATCGGTGATGGTACCACTAATCATAATGGGAAGTTCTGGCAGGTTGTTTTTTCTGCAATAATTTTT
Organism: Chitinophagaceae bacterium; assembly: GCA_947504605.1. Classification (GTDB taxonomy): domain Bacteria; phylum Bacteroidota; class Bacteroidia; order Chitinophagales; family Chitinophagaceae; genus Ferruginibacter. The sequence goes on along the minus strand of CANNJE010000059.1, from coordinate 16,116 downwards.
CACTGCATAAATAGCAGCTTTTGCATTAAGGGTATCAAAAATGGTTTCTATTAAAAAAAGATCGACACCCCCGTCAACAAGGCCTTTAATTTGTTCTGTGTAAGCAGCAGCCACTTCGTCGAAAGTTACTGCTCTAAAACCAGGATTATTTACGTCGGGCGATAATGACAATGTTTTATTTAAAGGGCCAATGGCTCCTGCTACCCAAGCTTTTTTTCCGGATAGTTCAATCGCTTTTCTGGCGCATTTTGCCGAAGCAACATTAAGTTCATAAGCCAATGGTTGCATATCATAATCAGCTTGGGCAATACTGGTGCTGCTAAATGTATTAGTTTCAATAATGTCTGCGCCGGCTTCAAGATATTTGGTATGGATGGCTTCAATAATTTGTGGCTGTGTAATACTGAGTAGATCATTATTTCCTTTTACATCTGTGTGCCAGTCTTTGAACCTATCACCCCTGTAATCCTTTTCTTCGAGTTTGTAACGCTGAATCATGGTGCCCATCGCCCCATCTATGATAAGAATACGTTTTTTGAGCTCATCTTTAATGTTTGCCATCTTATTTTATTTTTACTACAAAAACTAATATGTGCTGTATAGGTTAGCCTTGAATATTATTTCGGGATGCTAAAGATTCTGTGGCTAACATAACAAAGCAATTCATGTTCTGTCTGTTGATTTAAAAAACACCTTAAACTTATAAACGATTTTCAAATCCCTGAAGTATGTTGGAGATGCGACCGTTTATTAGTTCAAATATTTTTTCCGTAACCACAGGGCTTGAACAATAAACAAATCCTCCCTGTACAACCGCAAATTTATAACAACAAAGCCGTAACACAAAATGTTACGGCTTTTTAGAATAGGCAAGAAATGCAGTGGTAGATGTTATTTTATGGTAAAATGATCTTAAATCGGGGGCTATATATAGCTTCTTCAATTGTTGCACAGTAAAAATATCTATATAGAAATGCTAGGCGTCAAATACGATGCTAAGTAAATAAAAATGTATACTGAATAGGGAAAGAGAATGTTTAAAGGGGTTTATTTTACAGTATTGATATAGTGCTCAACTGGTATTCGATTACTGATACTTTTGGCAAGCGTCATTTCATCAGCATACTCCAACTCTCCACCAAATGCAATGCCCCGGGCAATGGTAGTAATTTTTACAGGAATGTCTCTGAGTTTCCGACCGATATAATAAATAGTAGTATCTCCCTGAATATTTGGATTTAGGGCAAATATGACCTCTTTTATTTCTTCTGTTTTAATCCGTTCTGTTAATGCATCAATTGTAAGCTGGTCTGGTCCTACTCCGTCAAGTGGAGATATGATTCCTCCCAATACATGATAGAGCCCATTAAATTGCTGGGTACTTTCTATGGCAATTACGTCTCTAATATTTTCTACTACACAAATGATGTCATTGCCCCGTAATTTATTGCTGCAGATGTTGCAAAGTTCAGTATCAGAAATATTAAAACACTTCTTACAAAATTTTATTTCACTTCTCATTTTCGCAATGATATGGCTGAAATAATCAACTTCTGCAACATCCTGTTTTATGAGATGTAGCACGAGCCGAAGCGCAGTTTTTTTACCGATGCCCGGCAATTTTGCAAATTCATTAACTGCATTTTCCAGTAGAGAAGAAGAAAAAACCATGGTGTAAAAATAGAACGTATGAGATACAACTTTTAATTTTAGGGTTAAAAGCGTTCCAATTAAAAAAATCTAAAGATTTAAATTCTCTAAACGCTGAAGTTCAGATTAAATACTCTGGCTAATTCCAATAATTCAGGAAGATTTTTCACACCCAGTTTTTCAAATAACCTTGATTTGTGTGTACTTACTGTGGAAGAATGGATAGCTAAAAGGTCTGATATTTCATTTAGGGATTTACCATGAATGATGAGTGAAACAATTTCAAATTCACGTGAACTTAGTGTTTCAAAAGGGTTATTGGATTTTTCATCACCCACTTCTCCTGCCAGAATTTCTGCAAAAGTTTCGCTGATGTATTTTCGGTTATTTAAAGCAAGATTAATGGCTTTGATTAGTTCTGAAAGGCCTGAGTTTTTTGTAACAAACCCCATTGCGCCCAATTTCATGAATCTTTTCGCATAGAGATTTTCGGCACTCATTGAAAAAACCAGTACTCTTGCGGTGGGGGTTTTAATTTTAATATTTTTTAATAAACCTGCAGAATCTGTATCAGGCATTTGAACATCCATTATAATAAGATCGTATTTCCTAGCTTTGAGTTGCTCTAAGGCCTCTTTTTCGTTACTAGCTTCAAATATCTGACAAGGCTTGAATAGTTCTAATAAAACTGTTTTTACTCCAGAGCGTACAATTTCGTGATCATCTATTAATAAAAAATCTTTCATTTACTTTCAGTTTAAGTTTGGCAGCTTTGAAAATTGGCATAATCTAAATAATACACTAAAATACCTCATTTTACTAAAATCTAATTGTTTTTATTTAAAAAAATAAATATTTCATGAGTATTAGTGCTAGCTTAAAAAAATAAAAAAGCTTAAAAAAATGTGTAACCTTAGTCCGGATTTTATTTCTGAAAGAAATAGTCAAAAATATTTTTCTGATTTAAAGCTTTGGTTTTGTCAAATTTAATTAGCTCAAAAAAATAACCTTCAATGAAATGCTTATCCCAGAGAACTTATATTATTATAAATCTATATCACTTTCATTATCCCAGTCTGCCCTTATACTTATTTTTTTGGGAAGGGAGACAACTTTTTCAGGCTGTAGTTTTTTGCCATAATTTCCAGAAGTCCAAACCCCATCTTTATTATCATCAAATAAAATACGAATTTGATACTCGGCTGGTAGCATTCGGTTATTAACCCATTCTGCTCCGTTTAAAGGGAAACTATATTTTACTACATCATTGCTGATGAATTGTAAAACTGGATTTTTTGACTGATTATAATTTTTAAATCTTAAAACTACCCTTCCATAATCTGTGGTCATCCTTGCAATAAAAGCAATGGTATCTGTTTTAAGCGGTTTGTTGCCAGCAGAATCTTCAATAGCATCAGGTGAAATTATCAGGCGGTATGCAGCTCCGGGGATCCACAAGGGCGAATAGGTTAATAATTTTCTGGTACTGTCAATAGAAACCTGGCCACCCTGAATCTTATTAAAATTCGTATCTGTAAGTATAAGTTTGTTGCTGTCAATCAATTTTAAAGGGTTATTAAAACTTAGTTCAAACTTGCTTAATAAATCCTGTGCACCGGTAATATTGCTATTGTACCTTAATTTTTTTTCTAAAGCAGGCTTTAGCACTTTGGCAATTTTATCATCTTTGGGTTTTTCTTCCGAAAAGGCATAGAGCGTCAGATTTGCTGTTTCTTCAGTAATATTGATTACCTCGTTCTGGAAAGCAAATAATTCTGTTTTGCTGTTGTAATTTTTGCTGCCGTCGCCATCCTTCAATGCATAAATTTTAAAAATTCCTGCAGGTAAATATGAAAATGTAAAACTGCCGTCGCCTTTCAGTTTTGCCAAATAATCAGGTTTTAGTTTTTGTACAGCAGTGTCATTACAGTTTTTATAAAGAATTACGGAAATAGTACTGTCAGCCAAACCTGTTTCTGCAAGTAAAACTTTGCCCTTCAGCATCATACTGTCTATTGTTTTACCGGAAGAAAATACATAAGTAAAATTGGTAAGTATATTGCTTTCGTTGATATCTCTAATGGCATTGCCAAATTGAATGCTGTATGTAGTGTTGGGCAGCAGACTGTCTTTTAATTTTATGCTAACCGTTTTTAGACTGTTTGTTATTACAGGATTATTTTTGGGTAGGGGCGAAACTAAAATATTGTTTTGCGGTTCAAGCAGGGTTACATATTCATCAAAGCTTAGGGTGATCTTGTTTCCACTAAAATTGAGTGATTTGACTGCAGGGGTAGATTTTATCAATACTGGCGAAAGCGTGTCTCTTACCCCGCCTGTGGGAGAACCAATTTGTGCACAACCGCTATTAAAACTAACAGATATATAAAGAGAAATAAATAAACCTACACCTGAAATTATCTTTTTTTTCATCGACTAAATTATTGCCGGGAATATTTTCCCTAATTTTTGTGAAGGTAAGCAATGCCTATTTACCGTAATGCCATCAAAATGCAAAGATTTATTGCCGGGAATATTTTTTTGAGTAACAATATCTAATCCATAAATCTATTGCGAATCATCTTCCTCAAGATCATGAAGCGCCACAGCCATATTATTGTCTTTTACAAAATTGCACCAATGGCATTCTTCTTTTCCACAGCCGGTATAAAAATCTCGGTTTTGAATTTTATCCCACACTTCAGTTATTTGTTGTTTAACCGTTTCAGTATCAGCTGGCGTTATTACAATTTTTTCTTTACGGTATTCTTTCTTTTTATCGGGCTCAATAAAATCAAATTCGGTGCTAATTACTTTCCAGTCTTTCTGGGTATAATTGTCAATTAATATTTTATAAAATACGGCCTGTCTCCAGTAATCACCGCCATTGGGTTCTTTTTCATTAGGGCCTTTCATTTTAGGCAGGGCTTTATCAATATCACCACTTTTATAATCTACTACATTTATTTCTTTGCCATTAAATTCCAGTTTATCCAGTTTGCCTTTTAGGGGAACAGCATTTACAACAACACCCCGAATGTTTCTTTCTATGGCAACTACTTTATTCCAGTTGTTGATGTATTTGTCGTAATAATTACGCAATACTTCATCGCCATATTCCAGCCTGCGTGCAAATGCTTCTTTGGTAAAATTTTCCCTGTGTTTCTCCAGGTATGACTTAAAATCACCAATCATTTCTTCTTTTGATGGAAAGGTTTCTTTACCACCATCCTGCATTTTTTTAAATAATTTTTCCAATGCATAATGAATAGCACTTCCAAACTCAAGATTTTCGCTTTTGCCTGAAGGAATACGAATTAGGTTTTTATAATAGAACCCTAACGGGCAATTTAGATAAGCACTAAGTGCAGTCACATTCATCACAAACTTATCTAGAATGGTTCTAATGAAATCTTCTTCTGTTTTTTCTATTTTGGGAGCCTGTGCTGTAAACTGGAGCAATTGAAACTGCATCATTTCTTCATCACCGATGGTTATTTTTTCAACAGTTAAATGATGTTCTTCCTGGATTTCGGCAATAAACATTGAAGGCTCCATTTCTTTCCCATCATTTTTATATTTGGCATAAGAAATGGATAAATATTTTTGGGCTCTTGTTAATGCTACATAAAAAAGTCTTCTCAATTCCTCGTCATCAGTGGCATTAGGCAAGGAAGAGAACATATTGTCCGGAAGTTTGTAACCGCCTCCGGGTTTACGTTTCTTTTCCCAGGAGGAAGCATTGGTGCCGGCAAAAAATACATATTCAAATTCCAGTCCTTTGCTGCCATGGCTGGTTAAAAGGTTAACAGCTTTGTCGCTTCCCGAAACCTGTGTCATCGGCAATGGAAGATTTTCTTTTTCCATTAGGTCGATGATGTCTATCAATCCAGCTAAAGTGAGGAAGGGATTTCGGCTGGTTTCATCTTTAATAAAATCAAATAATGCGGTGAGTAATTGAATAAGCATGAACTTGTCATCACTCTTCATGATATAGTTTAGAATGCCTCCTTTTTGAATAATGTTTTCAAATAACTGAGGAAGGGTGCTGTTAGGGACATCGGTAATAAGTTGTTCTAAAATACTGCTAGTATTTTTCAGCCCATCATTCAAGCCTTTATCAAAAAGATTCTGCGCAGGCGCTTTGGCTTTATCTGCTATTAACCTTCGGATCGAAGTAGGTTCGCCACCATATTTTTTACTGTTAACCTCTACAGTAATTTTTGCAATTTCGATGGCTGGAATCCGATAGAAATCGTAATGCAAAATCTCGAACAACATTTCATCTCCTCCATAGGGGGTGTCATGTTCTGCATATAAATAACGCAGGAGTTCAATCAGTTTTTTTGTGAAAGGCTGCACTAGCAGGTTGATATTTCTTTTACTGTAAACCGGTATTCCTTTCAGCCTGAAGTAAGCAGCCAGTTCTTCTCCATATTTATTTTCCTTGTAGATTACTGCTATTTTTCCGGGAGCAATACCTTCTTGCAACAGGTTGAATATTTTACCGGTAATGCCCGCCATTTCATCTCTTATAGCATGGTATTCTATAATTTCCGGCGAATGGGTAAGATGGTTGATATCGGTATTAGCAGCCAGCAGGTCTTTGCTTAATCCCTCAATTTGTTTTACAAGTCGCTCATCGTTTTTATTGATGAGTGTTTTGGAAATATCAAGTATCGGTTGTGTGCTGCGGTAATTATTGGTAAGTACAACTGTTTTAAGATCATTGCTGTATTTGTTGGCAAAATCCAGCATGTTTTCTACGTTGGCTCCCTGAAAACGATAGATACTTTGGTCATCATCCCCTACTACAAATACATTTGGCATATCCCAGTAATTGATGAGTAGTTGTACCAAACGGTTTTGAGTACCACTTGTATCCTGAAATTCATCGACCAATATGTATTGAAATTTTTCCTGATAGCCAGCCAGTATATTTTTATTTTCTTCAAATACCTTTATCACCCAATTAATCATATCATCAAAATCGTATCGGTTGTGTTGTCGCATCAATTGTTGATAATTCTCAAATTCATTTACCGCAGCCTGCAATTTTTTGACACGCTCTTTTTCTTCTTCAATCTTGTCCAGTTTTAGATCGCCGGCATTAAACTGTTTGTATTTTCTTTTATATACAAATTCATCTCTATTGGGAAGATCGTTGAGATAGGCTTCAATTTTTTCATTGATAAAACCGGGTGTCCATCCTTCTTTTTTCATACTCGAAAAAAGGTTTCGTAGGTTGTTAATTTCAAAATAAACATCTCCTCGGTATCTCTTAAGCGGATTGTTTTTCTGAAGTTGATCAATCAGCGTTTTAAAGAGTTGTATATTCTCCAATTCAGAAATAGCATCCAGAGAATTTTTTTCAAACAACGAAAGGTTATCCTGAATTACATCATTACAAAAAGCATGAAAAGTATAAATATTTACTTTGTAAGCATCTGCACCAATAAATTGCTGCAGGCGGCGCCGCATGGCAATGGCCCCGGCATCTGTATAAGTGAGACACAGAATATTTTCGGGTAAAGCGTCTGTATCCAATAATATTTTACCAATACGGGCCGCCAATATCTGCGTCTTTCCTGTGCCCGGACCAGCAATAACCATCACAGGGCCTTCGGTAGTATCAACGGCAATCCGTTGCGGTGGGTTTAACTGTCGGTAGGCTTCGGTAAATTTATCTTGAAGCTGTTGTTTATAAGTTTGCATTAAAGCTGTTATTTTTTTTGTACAGAGCTGGAAATATACCTGGGAATCATCTGACATGGATACATATCCCTTACAAAGAAAACACCGTCGAAAATTCTATTCCAGTTTGCTTTTTGATTGAAATTATGATGATGACCCTTCATAATAAATTTGGGGTTGCTATCCTTATTTTCTCTGTTGAATTTTGTAAAATCAACAAAGGCAAAATTACTGGACTTATCTATCCAGTTTTCAAAACTATTGGGTTTTGGTTTTTTTACTTTGGTTTTATTATTACTACCTAACCGGCCTGCAGTTCCTTCATAAGAAGTAAATCCGATGGTATATGTTTTTAAGGAACTATCCTTTAACAGGTCAAACGCTGAACCCATGGATGTTTTTTTGTCTAAAAATTTATGGTCGTAATGCCCCGCATATTTAGAAATATGAGTATTATGTGCCCACACAATTATTTTATCACCTGCATATTTTATTTTACTTAGCCACAAAAGATTTTGGGCCATTTGGATGTCTCTTGTATTGGTACTTTCTATATACTTTTTTATATTTCGATACTCACTATTTTCTGCAATTAAATTATCTACTACCATCATCCAAAAATCATCAGAAGATAAAACTGTTGTCAGCTGTTCTTTAATGATACGTAAATAGTTGTATTGTTTACCAAATTGCGAAGTGTCTTTTAATCGATACTTTTTCAAAGAATCAATCAATGGAATGATTTCTGTTGTATAATTGGCCTCCTTTGTTATGGGTAAATTATAGGACCGGAAAACACTGTCTAGTGCTTTTGATAATTTTTTGTAGGAATACTGTAAAACCATCTGGTTATCGAAACCAGAAATTTGGAGGGGATTGGAAGTAGAAAATGTTTGAGGTACATATTGGTACAATAGGTTGTCACAGGCATCGCAGAGGGTCCAAATGGGAAATATGTTTGTTAATAAAAAGCTATCCAGTTGTATTTTGGTTTTCGATACCTGATTCCACCCAAAATTTAACCCAAAAAAATCGCTTTCAAAAGCCAGCACATTAAAACCCTTTTTTTCGTGTAGATATTTTATCATTCTTGTTTTGGCTAAAAAAGAAGGGGCGTCGCCATGATCTTGTTCGCCCATAAAAACAATCCTTGCATCTCCTATGGCAGAACCAATGGGTTCCATATCACTAAAATCAATAGAATCGGGTTGGATGGAAGAAATCCGAGAAGTACTTAGTTGAACATATTTTTTAATGTCCTGAGCCTTTAAGCCATTAAAAAAGGATAAGAAAAGGGATAAGAAAATAATATATTTTATCATATAAGCTGAATATTCATCTGCTGTGTAAATAAATATAGGTACAAATGTTGGTCGCAAAAAACAAAATGCTTAGAATAGTGTTATAAGAAAGTAAATTATAGTATGAGTAAGGTATATAGTATAAAAACGGTTCAATTTTTACCCATTAGCCTGGAAACAGCCTGGGATTTTTTTAGCAGTCCAGCGAATTTAAAGGAAATCACTCCCAACAATCTTGGCTTTAATATTATTTCCAAATATCATGGCGATAAAATGTATGGAGGGCAAATCATTGAATATACAGTTAGGCCAATCTTAAACATTCCTCTGTACTGGATGACAGAAATAACACAGGTAGAGCACCTAAAGTATTTTGTGGATGTGCAACGATTTGGCCCTTATAGTTTGTGGCATCACCAGCATCATTTTAAAGCTGTAGAAGGCGGAGTAGAGATGACGGATATTGTTCATTACAAACTGCCTTTTTGGTTTTTAGGAGATATTGCCAATAGTCTTTTTGTGAAAAGGCAATTGAAAAGTATTTTCGATTATCGTTTTACGGCTGTAGCAAAACGTTTTTAAATAACAGGTAAGAATCTTTAATTATTTTAATTGTTAAAACGACCTCGTCAAATATTGCAACTTTGTACCCCATACAATCAGTTCCTTTTGTCTAGTATTTCCGTTATTATATCCTTTCCATTTTAAAAAAATAATTTTTTTAAAATACCACTCTTAGGGTATTGCATTTATAAAACAGATTTACTATTTTGTAATTGCATAATACTCACCCCAATTTATCCGATAAAAATCACCCGCTTTATCTCCCCTGCAGCAGCATGTTTATTAAATGCCTATTAACTCTAAGTCCGTTATTAATTTGTATTAGATAAAAAATATTGTCAATGAAAAAAATATTAGCCGGTTAAATTCTTTAACACAGACAAATTTTGTGAACAGTTATTTTCTATGGGTTTATTTTTCTGTATTAACTTTTTAATGTCAGAAGGAAATTGGTTTGCCTGCTTCTAACCATAAGAGCATTGATACATTTATTTATCATCCATTTTAAATATTCATTTTATGAGAACAACAATTATTGAAGAAATTTCTCCTTTAGCGGCGTCAGTAAAATCGAAAGCACCCAAAGCCAATATCAACGGATCTGCCGATATGTATGGCGCATGCAGTTTGGAGCATTTTAGTTCTGCAGGCCCCCTTAGCCTTACTCACGAAGATGCGCAGGGGTGGCTAGATTACGTAACACAGTTTGTTCCTGGAAATTTTTGGTACAAAGATGCTGGTGTACAGGTATGGAAATATGAAGAAGCCTACGATAACTGGCAAGATACTTATGGGGCAGATGCGGTAGTGGCATTTTACCATTCAGGTCACGGGAATATGGATGCAAATGGCGTTTTTCAAGCACCCCTTGGCTCAAAATGGGATAACCGAGATTGGGTTTATTCTAATCGTATGACCTTGGGTAATGAAACCATTCGTTATCTTTTTTGGAGTACTTGTTTTTCATTGAGGGTATTTGGTGCTCACAATCCAATACGAACCTGGCACCCCGTTAACAGAGGTTTGCGTATGGTATTTGGTTTTGAAACAACTAGTGTAGATAATGGTGATTATGGAAAGAATTTCTGGAAGAATTTTAGGCAATTGGCCCAGGGTAAACCTTTTGGCACCTGTTGGCTTGATGCAAGTTGGCAGATTTCTCACAATCAGGTGCCTACTGTTATGGCAACGGGGGTGAGTGCAGCCGAAGCGCAACAAAGAGTTTTTAATGAAAATAGATTTTATGGCAATGCCGGGTCTTCCAATTATTACTGGTGGCGTTGGTACAATGCAGCAAGAGCATCTCAATTGGCCAGAACCTCTTTAGATGGCATTCCTAAAAATGCGCAGGTGGCTATATTAGCAGGCGTTAAAGAAGCAGAAGCTGACCTTAAAAAAATTGCAAAAGCAATGGGATTTTCAGCAAAAAATGCCAATAATTTGATGATAGATAAAAATGGCTGCTCCGTTTTGAGGGACCAGAAAAAACAAATCATATTAGACAAGTATGGCAGAATAAATGTAGAAACAGCCCAACATAATTTTAAGAATACGGATCTTTTGGATAAAGAAAAAGCGATTGGAATAGCAGAGGGTGCCATTGTTCAAAGTGGTCTCGATAAAAAAGCAGATCTGCGACTAGATAAAATTATTTACGGGTACTCTTGTGGTGGCAGTTCTAAAGGTTCTGGTAAAATAGAGGAGGAACAAATAACCGAAACTATTTTACAATATCGCCAAGTTATAGATGGGCTTCCTTCTATCAATGCAGGAAATGGACTGGTAAGAGTTTCCATTGATAATGATGGTAATATAATCAGTTTTAACAGCTCTGTAAAAAAAGTTGATACACTTTCTGCTTATCCTAAAGGAAGTTTAGCTCCATTACCCAAAGGAAAAGCTGCTGTAAAAAGTTTTGGAGTAAGTACAGAGGCAGAGATGGAAAAAATGTTTAGTGAAAGATTAGCGCTCATTACAGGCAACCATTCTAATGGCAATGGCAAAGTAAAATCAGTGCTGCCAAAAGCAAGTAAAAATACAATTATAGAAGAAACTATTGGTTATAATCTTAATGGTGGGGTTGGTATAGTAGAAGCTCAGCGTGAGTATGAAGTGGGTATGGGTAAAGGGCTTAAAAAAAGATATAAGGTAAGGGTTCCCATAGTGGTTTAATAAGAGTAGGTCTGTGTTACTTCTTCAATGCAGACCTATTTTAATTTCTTTTTAAATTTTGCGATTGCAGGACAAATATTTTTAATCATCAAAAAATTTTTATTATGGCAACAAAAGCAAAAACTAAAACTAGTTCGGTGCGTACAGTTAGAGCGAAAAAAAATGCTCCTGTACCAGCATCCTTAAAAAACAGCATCGACGCAATAGCTAAAGATCCAGCGGCGGTTTCCAAGCAAGAAGCAATTAATGCATTGCAGCGTATAAGTGGGTTATTAAAAAAAACCGGTCCTTTAAAAGCGCCCTCTACCAATTTTAGCTCAGAGCTTAATAATATTGATTTTCAGAAAATGATTGGAGGCCCATTGCAGGCTTGTGTAAATGCACAGGTGGCTTCTTCTTTAGCAACAGTTGATTTTATTAACAGTGTAGGTTTTGCAGAAGTAAATGGTAAAAAAGAATTGGTCATGGTTGATTTTTCGCACACCCGAAATGATGTGAAGGCGGATGGTACTGCAGATAAAAAAGAAATAAGTATCAAAGTGCCTTTGCTAGCAATGTTGCCCATTCCTAGTTTGCGGATAGAGCATGTGATTATTGATTTTAATGTAAAATTAAACTCTGTTGAAACTTCTAAAGTTGATGAAACCATTGGTGTGAATGCAGAAGTAAGTGGCGGATGGGGACCTGTTCATTTTAAAGTGTCTGCATCCTATCAGCGTAAATCAACCACAGGAGTAGAGGTAAGAAAGGAGTATGCGCTTAATGTAAATGTAAAAGCCGTACAGGATGAAATCCCGGCAGGGCTGGAAAAAATATTGAATATGCTGGCTGCATAATAAATGCAGCGCCTGAGTTTTTCAAACATTAAATTAGGCTGGCAAGGCTGTGGGCAAAGAGGTTAAAATGGTTAGTTTTTAATACTTGCCGTCTTGCCAGCCATTTAATAGACTCTTATAATTTTATTTATCAATTAAATTTTCTTCATGGCAGATATAACGCTTTCAGACTATGTTGGATTTATTTTTTCTGAAATAACGAGGGCTAGAGATCATGCGGACAGGGTGAGTAAAGAAATTGCTTTGCTGTATGCCCAGGACGAAATATTAAAAAGTTTTTCGGTACCTCGTTTCAAGATTCCCGAGATGGAACTTACTATACCAGTTATAATATCTGGCGCAAAATTTTCTACAGCACTCTTCTTTAATATGCAGAAAGATGCTTTCAGCAATTTTATTACTAACAAAATAAACAATGTTATAAAAACCATTTTGCTAAAAAAGAACAATATCATAAAGGATTTCACTTTTATTGTAAAAGATGATTTTAAGAAACCCATTTTTATTAAAGATATTATTAGACCCCTACCTTTTGGAAATAAAGCCAGCACAAAAAAAACACCTTTAAAAGGGGATATCGTTGATCCTTTAGTGAATGGTTTTTATGAAGATCTTAAAGCCAGTACTGATCCTGCAAATCCTGATAATATTTCGCAGGTAAAATGGGCCATCATTTTTAACAGAAAAATAGAGGAGCAAAACCTGCTTGCGGATTATAAAAATCAAAATCCAAATAACGAATTATTTATACAAACACTGGCCGAAGTAATACAAACAATCAAAGCAAAAACCATTGTTTCTTCTACAAAAATTGACAATCTGTTAGTTGACCCTGAAACCAATGCTGTAAAAAACGTGAACAATCAATCTAGCATTTTTATTATAAAAGCGAAGATAATGGAGGAAGGTATTTTTATAAGATCTATTAAAGATGAAGACAACGGCAATGAAAAACAAGTAGTGGAATTTGAGTAAAATAATAGGTCATGCAAAGATTTATTTTTAATGAAAAAGTAAAATTAACGCTCTTGTTAGAGCAGTTGAACGCTTGTATGGATTTGTTTAATGCAAAAGATTATGCAACAGATAAAGCACTCGCCTTAGTATTAAAAGATTGCATCCAAACCTTTAAAGCATTGGGCTATGCCGATAAGGAAAGTCAGGTACAATCATTAAAGGCTGAATTGGTAACAGCGCAACGAGGAATGAACCCCTATACTCTTCAAAAACAAAATATGGGGCGAAATGAAATGTTTACTAGTGTAATGTTTAAAATTTTACAAGCCCTAGAAGTTCAGTTAAGAACTTATTATTTGGTCGGAGACGAAAAACTGCAACAAGCAAGGGAGCTTATTTCTCAAATAATTGTCGCTGCTTTGCAAGGAGGGCTTTTGACAAACCTTGATATAAAAAATATAAAAACTCAAAAGCAAACAGAAGTTGCTTGGAAAAAATTGGGCGAGGATGCCAATATTTCTCTTGGGCAAAAAAGAGTACTGTTAATAGTAAGTCCTTACGATGCGATCATTTTATTTGATGAATTAATTACCACTTTAAAAAAGTAAAACATTTTCTTTTATAATCAATCATTTAAAAATTACCATTATGGCAAAAGTTAAAAAAGTAAATACTGAAGCAATTTACAAAATGGGTTGGCTGCCAGATGTACCCGATGCAAGGGACTTTTCATACGCAGCTCCATTAAAATTGATGCAAAAACTGCCGGTTAAAGCAGATTTAAGAAAATTATGTCCACCCGTTTATAACCAGGGAGGTTTGGGAAGTTGTACCGCCAATGCATTAGGCGCTGCCTTTCAAATAGCACAGGTTATACAGAAAAAAACTACTTGGATGCCCTCTCGCCTTTTTTTGTATTATAATTCCAGGGTGCCCATTCATACCGAAAACTCGGATAGTGGTGCTTTTTTAAGAGATGCTGTAAAATGCATGAATAAACAAGGGATGTGCAAAGAAACAGAATGGACCTATGACGACGACAATAGTGCTGGAGCAAAGTTTACCAAAAAACCGCCTACAGTATGTTATCAGCACGCACTCTCCAACCAAATTCTTACCTATCAACGACTGCAGAATAGCCTTACCGTATTGCAAGGTTGTTTGGCAGAGGGCTACCCTTTTGCATTTGGATTTAGTGTGTATGAAAGCTTTATGTCGGCAACTGTAAAGCGCACTGGTATAATGCCAATGCCTAATATTGCTGCTGAAAGAATGATAGGGGGGCATGCTGTTTTAGCGGTGGGTTATGATAATAGCAGACAAGCTTTTTTAATAAGAAATTCTTGGGGGAAAGAATGGGGGCTGGCTGGTTATTTCTGGATGCCTTATGCTTATGCCACCAGCCGTCAGGCTTCAGATTTTTGGACAGTAAGAACAATTGAGGGGCGAACAGTCAGATCCAAAAAAAGGGCTGCTAAAAAATGAAAGCCGCTGCTAAAATGTAAAAAAACCGTTTAATGTTTTTTAGAAAGATTTTTCATAACTACTTTTATTGATGCTAATGATGACCTTTAGTAATCATTTAAAGTAGTTTTTTATTTATATATGGAAAAACGAATTCTACAAATTAATGAATCTTTTGATCTTCCATTAAAGGGAAGATCAATGGCAGGTTATGAGTGGCAATATAAACTGCAGCCTGCAAATATTGTTTTGGTTAAGCATAACAAACTCCCATCACTAAATAGCAGTTTACCTATCCCCGGAAGTTCGGCAGATGAAATATTTACCATCACAGCTCTTGAAAAGGGAATCACTATCCTTCACTTTTATTTAGTGCGTACATGGGAACCCCGTTCTATTGAGCCCAAAGAGGAAAAAAAAATAGAAATAAAAGTTATATAAATTTACCCCGGCATACGGGTGATATACTTTTCTATCTGTTTTATTTGTTCTACTATCTGTGGTGTAGTAGGTTTAAAACTCTTTGCTTTTTTAAAATAATCTTTGGCAACACGAAACTCTCTTTTATTCATCATAATAGAACATAACTGCAGGTAGGCAGCAGCATTGTTTTCATTATCAGGCAAACCGGCACGAATGGCTTGGCGGATATAGGACTCACCCTCTTTCATATTTCCTTTTTGCATTGCCAACATTCCTAATTGCAATTTATTAGGTCCTTCTGCCTGTTTGGTTAGGGAGCCACCACCCAAAGACAGGCTTTTTTTCATGTGTTTCTCAGCCTCATCAAAATTCTGATCAACCATGGCAAGGTTGCCTTTAAGGGTGAAATAAACAGAACGCATCGGTTTAATCAACAGGCCAGGAAACATAATACCAGCTACAATTTTTTTAGCACCTTCCATATCACCTTCTTCCATATAAGACTGAATAAGCCTCATTGGGCCAAAAAGGAAATGACCAACAATAAGTACAACTGCCAAAAGGTATAGTATAAATGAAGGCCAAAAGCTGGTTTGATAGTTTACAAAAATAGCTAATGCCAGCAGGGTAATTCCCAACCAAAGGCGGTATTTAATGATGATGTTCATCCACTTCATAACTACAAAAATTAGGTGGCAAAGATAGGAAGAGGAGTTCAGAGTTGAAAGTTATCAGTTGAAACTTCTCTTTTGGCTCAATACCGAACAAAAAACTGTAAATCTGCTGGCGAGAGATTAAAAGAAAAACTTACTTTTGCCGTCCTGAATTCGGCTTAAGGTATTCAATGGCCGGAAGCTAGATATCAAAATGGTCCCGTAGTTCAATGGATAGAATAGAAGTTTCCTAAACTTTAGATCCAAGTTCGATTCTTGGCGGGACCACATTTTAGTATTTATGTAGTTGTAAATCAACACTTTATTTTTGAAGGTAAAACATAGGTAAAACATTTGCAGCTAGTATTGCCCTTTAGGGCTATGAATTGTATTGAAAATCAT
>CANNJE010000058.1 GCA_947504605.1 Chitinophagaceae bacterium | reverse complement strand
AGGGTTTTCTCTTTTATATAAATATTAAGTTGTAGGTTTTAAGTCTTATTGTACCAGCATTACTGTTCCCTTCATCTCTACCGTTTTACCATTTCTATCTAAACCTTTGATGATCCAGATATAAGCTCCAGCAGGTTGTTTTTTACCTTTATAAGTTCCGTCCCAGCCTTTCAGCCATTGGTTGGTTTGAAATACCATTTCTCCAAAGCGGTTAAAAATGCGGAACCAATCAGTACTAACAATACCCACAGGTATTGCACGGAATAAATCATTTTGTCCGTCACCGTTAGGGCTAAACGCATTTGGAATATAATAAGTAGGACCAAAATATACTTGAACAAAAACGGTATCATAACCAATACATCCTGCCACATCCGTTACCTGTAAAATAAACTTGGTATCGTTTTCCAATGCTGCAAGCGGGTTTTGGTTAAATGGACCATTTAATGGATAAGAAGGCGACCATAAATAACTAACACCGCCACTACCAAATAATTGGTGAGGTACCGCTTTTACAGCAATCGTATCATTTCCTGCATAAGCCGGAACAGGAGGCTGAACCCTTACATTTACCTGGTCGGTTACAAGGAAATTACAATTATAATTATCCTTTACAGTAAGGGTATAAGTATAGGTAGTATCGTTTCCGGCAGGGTAAACTCTTGTTACCGCCTGATTTGGAAATGATACTCCTGTTGATGGGGACCATGTATAATTTACGGTACCCGAAAGATTGCTGGCACTACCTCTTAAGATTGCGTAACTGATGTTACAGATAGCAGTATCTTTTCCTGCATATGGAATTGGCTTATGCAACACTTTTACTATAATGGTATCTTCCCTTACACAATTACCCCACCTTGCATTTAAAATATAAGTTGCAGTATCTGTTGGTGTAGCCGTTGCATTTTTGATTGCAGGATTGGTGATAGTACTTATAGGAGCATTGGTACTCCTCCAAAGGAATACCGATGTTTCCGGATTGGTTAAAGGATTAAATGTTACAGAGCTTTCTACACAAATAGTAGTATCAGCGCCCAAGGTCAGGAACATATTGTCTACCAGTACAACTGTTGCTGTAGCAGTAGTAATACATCCTTTTCCATCAGTAATGCTAACGGTATAATTACCTGAAGCAAGGCCTGTGAATATACCATTTGATGCACCTGTTGTATTAACTGTAGGACCAGCTATTAAATAAGCATATGGGGTTGTTCCACCATTAGCAGTAGTCGTTATGGCTCCATCATTATTACTGCAACCAGCAGTTATGTTGCTTGTAGCAGTTGCAGTAAGAACTGTAGGTTGATTTAGTACAATGGTTGTGTCTTTGGTACAACCAACATTATCTTTTATGCGGAAGGTATGTGTACCCGCAAGTAGCCCATTGAAAATATTACTTGTTTGGTAAGAAGTACCGGCATTGTCAGAATATTGATAAGGAGCAACACCACCAAAAGGATTAAATGTTACAATACCATTGGCATTACCATTACACAAAGGCATAGTTAATATTGCAGGTACCATTATAGGGCTGTTGGTAGTTAGTGTTACCGGCCCGCCTGTACCTGTACAACCATTGGCGCTTGAATAACTATAATTATAAGTTCCGGGAGCAAGGTTAGTGAAAACGACCGGGGAACTTCCGCTTAGTATATAAGGTCCGCCAGGTCCTGTTAATGTTACAGAATATGGAGCGGTAGTTCCAGCTTGTGCTGTAATGCTGATGCTGCCATCATTGATATTGGCACATACCGGATTTACTTGAGTAAACGTAGAAGTTAAAAATGGCCCGGCAGTTACAACCGGATTTGGAGAAACAGAACCCGCACATCCGCTGGCAGTAACAAAAGTTACGCTGTATATATTGGGAGCAAGTCCTGTAAAAATACCAGTATTATTGCTTAAAGCACCAGGGTTAAGGGTATAGGTTGTACCTGCACTATTAGGAGTTATCACTGTAACCGTTCCGTCTATTACAGTAGGGCAACTTGTTACAGAACCTATTGCACTGCCTACAAGCACAGGGCCTGCAGTTACAACGGGGTTGGGTGAAACTGATCCTGTACAGCCACTTGCTGTTACAAAAGTTACAGTGTAGGTATTGGGAGCGAGTCCGGTAAAAATACCGGTTGAATTACTTAGACCTCCCGGATTAAGCGTATAAGTTGTACCTGCAGTATTTGGTGAAGTGACTGTAACTGTTCCGTCATTTACAGTAGAACAGCTGGTAGCAGAACCTGTTGCAGAACCGGAAATTGCTGGACCAGCACTTATGATTATACTGGCTGGCGTAACCGATCCAATACAGGTGGCTGGTGGAATATTATAAGAGGCCGTATAGGTGCCTGCAGCGAGTCCGGTAAATACCCCCGTATTATTAGTTATGTTACCAGGGTTTAAAGTATATACCGCACCGGCAACTGCTGTAATTGTAATGGTTCCATCCAATGCTCCCGGGCAACTGGTATTGGTTGTTGTAGAAGCAGTAGATGTTGCAGCACCAGCACCAACAGTGATGCTTCGGGTTCCTGAACAGCCATTGGCATCGGTAAAAATAACCGTGTGTACGCCTGATGCTAAACCTGTAAATATGCCGCTGGTCTGAAATGCGCCACCATCTATTTTAAACAGATAAGGAGGGATACCTCCTCCAACAGCATTTGGAATAAGCGTAACGGTTCCATCCGTTGAACCAGGGCAGGAAACAGGAGTTTGGTAAATGCTACCAGCTAAACTACTTCCCGCAGTTACAGTTCTCGTAATTGTGGCGGTGCAGCCTCTGGAATCTTGTATTGCAATAATATGGGTTCCTGAAGGTACTCCTGTAAACAAATTAGCAGTTTGAAAAGCACCCCCATTTAATGAATAAGTGTAAGGAGCCAAACCAAGAGAACCTGTTACAGTAATGGAGCCATCCGCAGCTCCACCACAGCTGGTAGCTGTACTGGTAGCAGTTCCTGAAATATTTGTGCCTGGAGAAACCGTTCTAACTACAGAACCTGTGCAACCTAATGCATCTGTAAAAACAACTGTATAAGTGCCTGGAGTTAAATTTATAAATGAACCTGTTGGTTGACTTGGCCCTCCATTTGCAGAAAATGTAAAAGGAGCAGTTCCTGTTGAAGGCGTAACACTTATAGATCCATTGTTTACTCCTGGGCAACTGGCATTGGTACTTGTTGCAGTTCCAGCCAAATTCCCATTAACCCCTACGGCTCTAGATATTGTGTTATTGCAAAGACCTGAAGCATCGGTTATAGTAATTGTATAACCCCCTGCTGGTAAATTTAAAAATATACCTGTTGTGTTAGTTATTCCACCCGGGTTTAAAGTATAAGTTAATGGAAGGGTGCCTCCGGTAGCTGTAACGCTTATACTTCCGATACTAGCTCCGCAATTCGTATTAACCGATGATGCTGAAGCAGGCATTGCATTTTTTAAAACCCTAACAGTATCTAAATTATATATTGTTGAAGTTGGATCATTTAGTTTGGCGTAGGTTGTTTTAATTACATAAGTGGTTAATAGGTTTCCCGGAGGGCATATATTTGGGAAAGTATATTCAAATGTATTTGCATCAACCCTAACTGTATCTCCGATTGCAATGGTTGCACCAGTTCCATCGAGCAATTCTACGCTTCTGTATAACGGAGCTCCACCTGTAGGAATAAAGCGCCAGGTTTCATTCATTCCAACTGATCCCCAGGGAGGATCAGTCATATACCTGTTGGGTGCCATGATTCCTTTTGTCTTCGTGAAATCCTGTAATCCTACCATGGATCTTCCAGTATTCCATGTATTACATATTTCTTTGTCAATTATTTGTACTTCTATAATACCTGTTGATTCATGTAAAATGATCTGATGTGTATTATTAAATAAACCATTGCAATTGAATAACGGAACCTTATAAAAACTCAAAATCCACTTTCTGTTCGGAGCATTTCCTATAGTTTGATATTTTATTTGTTGTGTTGGAGAAGTTGTAATTGAAGGATCAAGATCATGGTAAGGACCCATTATAATTGCAGGGTCGTATAACGTATTGGGTAAATTGCCATTA
Source organism: Chitinophagaceae bacterium (assembly GCA_947504605.1). Lineage (GTDB taxonomy): Bacteria > Bacteroidota > Bacteroidia > Chitinophagales > Chitinophagaceae > Ferruginibacter. The sequence goes on along the minus strand of CANNJE010000058.1, from coordinate 12,981 downwards.
TCATTGTAGTGACTAAAAGTTCCTGTTTTACTAATATCAAATGATACAAAACCATTGGTACTTGCGATCAAAGCATTATACGTTACACCGTAAAAAGTAAAAGGAAAAGGAAGTGTAAGTACTGAAGAGTACCTGTCATCAATAATCAAATTGGTAGAAGGGCCTGGTGCACCCGGGTCTACATAAGGATGACAGGCAGAGATATTGGTTACATTCTTTAATGTATAATCATTTCCAATAGCTCTAATATCTGGAAATCTTGCTGTAAGATTAAAACAGTTTACACCGCAACCTAATACAGTATCTCTTGGGCAAGTAAAAGATAACTCCTGGGAATATGATTTAAAAAAACTTAAAAAAGTAAAAGTAAGAAGTAAAACTTTTCTCATTGCAGGTATTTAAAAAGAAATAAATATGAGCAATGAAGTTAATTAAATTATTTTTTACTTAGCGTTTCGTGTATGTAATGTAGATAAGTTTTAATAATGCCACCGTACATATGCCTCCATTGCAGCATATTGTGTCATTCCCAACTGAGCAAACAAGCGAGCTGTGCTGGCATTTCGTTCTTCTGCCCGCTGCCAAAACTCCCGGTCATCACTTCCCTGGAATGGTACACTGTCTTTTTGAGACTGGTGAATGAAAATCCCATGGCGTTTTTTGATCACCTGATCAGGACTCATAGGCACCGCCATTTCAATTTCGGTAATATCCCATTCCTGCCATGCACCTTTATATAACCAGAGCCAGCAATCATTTATCCAACTGTCGCCCTGGGCACGCAATCTTTGTAAAGCTGCTATTACTACATCAAAACAAACTTTATGGGTACCATGAGGATCAGCAAAGTCGCCGGCACAAAATATTTGCTGTGGTTGTAATTTTTGAAGCAATTCCATGGTTTGCAGAATATCTGCTTCTCCCATAGGATTTTTTTCGATGGTGCCGGTTTCGTAAAAAGGCAGGTTTTGGAAATGGATCTGTTCATCCTTTAAACCAACATATTTACAAGTGGCCTTTGCCTCACATCTTCTTATAAGGCCTTTAATAGACCTGATATCTTCAGAATCTTTTTCAGAAGATTTTTTAGTTAATAAAAAAGTATTGGCTTCCTGCAAAATATCATTGCTCCTGGCATCATCCATTTCAAACATATTTTGAAAACCCACAGCAAAATCCAGAAAGCGTGTTACAAACTCATCCGTTACAGCAATATTTCCGCTGGTTTGATAAGCAACGTGAACATCATGTCCCTGATCCTGCAAACGCATAAATGTGCCACCCATACTTATAATATCGTCATCGGGGTGGGGCGAGAATATCAAACTTTTTTTAGGAAATGGTTTGTCTCTTTCCGGATGATTTACCCTTGCTTCAGTTGGTTTGCCACCTGGCCATCCGGTAATGCTGTCCCGCAGTAAATAATATACCTGTAGGTTAATTTCATAGGCGTCGCCTTTTTCTGTAAGCAGGTCATTCAATCCATTATCATTATAGTCGTGGTTGGTAAGACTCAATAAAGGTTTGTTTAATTTTAGTGCAAGATTAATCACTGCACGTTTTATCATTTTGGCATCCCACTCACATTCGCCGGTTAGCCATGGATATTTAAAACGGGTAAGTTCAGATGCAGCCGCTTCATCTACCACAAAACTGCAGTCATCATGGTTTTGTAGGAGCGATGCTGGTATATCTTCTGTATCATCTTCTTCAACTGCTTTCTGCAGAACCGGAGCTTTGGTTTGGCCCCATGCCATCAATATAATTTTTTTAGATTTTAAGATGGTCTGAATCCCCATGGTGATGGCCATACGAGGAACCTGGCTCATGTTGCCAAACTCATAAGCATTGGCAATACGGGTACTGTTGTCTAAAGTGATCAACCTTGTTTTGGTATAAATACCGCTGCCCGGTTCATTAAAACCAATATGACCATTCTGCCCAATACCAAGTATCTGAATATCCAGTCCACCGGCATCTTCAATCATTTGTTCATATGCCCTGCAATGATCTTTTACCTGATCCTTAGGAATCATACCATCCGGTACAAAATAATTATTGGGGTCTATATCTGTATGCTCAAATAAATACTTGCGCATAAAATAATGGTAACTCTGCAAACCATCTTTATCCATTGGATAATATTGGTCGAGGTTAAAAGTGATTACATTTTTAAAACTTAGTCCATCCTCCTGATGCATACGTACCAGTTCGGCATACAATGTTTTGGGAGTAGAACCGGTAGCCAGACCGATGACAGCTTTTTTGCCTGCATCATTTTTTTCTTTAATGAGCGCTGCAATAATCTTAGCAACGTGCACCGACCCCTCTTTGGGAGAAGGGAAAATTTTAACGGGTATTTTTTCTAATGAGTCTGTAAAATCAATTTTTGTCATAATGCTAAACTGAGAAGTGTCAAATCTGGGCAGTAGCAAAATTAAGCCTATATTTTTTATTTCAAGCCAGTCATTAAATATAAAAATACAAATCCAGTTTTGCAGGTTTTATTGCAATTAATAAATTGAATACTAATTAGAGGATTAAAAACTAATTTATTTCACTTCAACCTCATCCGCAAATAACCATGCAGGATTACCGCTACCGGGTTGTCCTGTAGGAATAATACCATAATTTTTTGCAATCACTTTTATATATCTAGCCTGTGTTTTTGTATTGCTGCTGTAATGCAAATGTCTTTTTTCATTTACACTGTCTACCTTTTCTAGCAAAATAAAATCTGTTCCATTTTCACTGCTATAAAACGAAACCGATGCAGGACGATAAATCCAGCTTCCGGTTTGTTCAAATGTGTGCAAGGTGATTTGATTAATAGGCTGGCTTTCCAGCAGGTCTATGACTGCTTCCAGGTCCTTGCCTGCAAAACCAATAAATTCTCTTGATCTTGATAAAGCTTTTTCATTTTGTACCCCATTAACCAATGTAAATGCACCATCACCCGGATAACTTTTATTGGGCTCTGTGGCTAGTGTTATTTTTTTACCTGTGGCTTTATTAAAAGAAAAAGTTTGTGATAGGGGGGTGCCTTTACCTGTAGCATTTGCAACAAAAATGGAAGGAGTAATTAATGTTGCATTCTTGTAGGTCCACACAGAATCTCCATTATTAAAATTCATTTGGATAGGGAAATCATATTTAGATTCTAATTTCCATAAGAGACCATTAAAATCTGCGGTAGGCAAGACCGTTGCTTTTAATTCGTAGTAGGCCTTACTGTAATTTGTTTTCTGTTGGTCGTAACGTTCAAAAATAGCAGGTAATCTTTTTTCAAAATTTTTCCAGTCTCTTTGTTCTTTTGGACTCCACAAAACTTCGGCCAATGCAGCTAAACGGGGGAAGATCATGTATTCAATTTTCTTTTCATTTTTAATATATTCGGTCCATACATTTGCCTGGGCTCCCAAAATATAGATTGCTTTGTCTCCAGATAATTTAGCGGGTACAGGTTCATAGCCATAAACCTTTTCTAGTGGGGTATAGCCACCAATGGTTACGCTGTCATCACTGCTGCTTTGGCTATGATCAAAGTAAACCCATCCACCTGGAGTCATTACCACATCATGGTTTTGTTTGGCAGCTTCTATCCCGCCTTCTTCTCCACGCCAGCTCATTACTGTAGCATTTGGAGCAAGTCCGCCTTCCAGTATTTCATCCCAGCCAATTATTTTTCTACCCTTACCGTTGATGTATTTTTCCATATGCTGAATAAAATAACTCTGCAGGCCATGTTCGTCTTTCAGTTTTTTATCTTTGATTAATTTCTGGCAAAAGGCAGATTTTTTCCATGCTTCCTTAGGGCACTCATCTCCACCAATATGAATATACTTTGATGGAAATAATAGCAACACTTCATCCATTACATTTTCTAAAAAATTAAATGTGAATTCACTCGGACAGAATACATCTTCAAAAACGCCCCAGGTTTGTTGTACCTGTTTTCCATTGCGACGGCCTGCCCATGGCGTGCTTTCTAAAATTTTAGTATCCTCATTTGGGAAACAACTCAGTTGCGGGTATGCTGCAATAGCAGCAGAAGCATGGCCGGGTAATTCAATTTCAGGGATAACATCTATATAGCGGTCTGCAGCATATTTCACTACTTCCTTAATTTGTTCTTGAGTATAAAAACCACCATAATGAATGCTGTCGTTTCCGGTGCCCGGATAACGGCCAATGATGGTGCCGTTTCTAAAACCACCAACCGCTGTAAGTTTTGGATATTTTTTAATTTCAATTCTCCAGCCTTGGTCATCTGTAAGGTGCCAGTGAAAAGTATTGAATTTGTAGGCTGCTAAATAATCGATGTATTTTTTGATGAATGAAACCGGGAAAAAATGACGGGCTACATCCAGGTGCATGCCACGATAAGCAAAGCGGGGATAATCTTTAAGCGTTAATTGAGGGATTGATAGTTGATTTGTTTTTGTTGCAGGAATCAGTTGCAGCAATGTTTGTAAACCATTAAAAACGCCCGCTTCATTGTCTCCTGCTATATAAATTTCCTTACTGCCAATGTTCATGGTATATGCACCGGCAATGGGATGGTCTAGCTTTTCAAAATTAAGAACGATCGCATTGGAGGAAGCGGGAGTGCTTTGTACTTTGAGCGAAAATCCGGCCGTTGTATTTAAATACTCATTTAATAATCCTGCTATTTTATTCAGGTTGCCTCCAAGAACAACAATTTTTGTAGAAGGGCTGATGATAAAGCTTCCTTCACCTAATTTTATTTCAGCAGGCATTGGAACAATGTTTAATTGTGCCAATCCATTGTAGGAAATAAACAGTAGCGCTAAAACAATGTATTTTTTCATGAAGTCTTTTTAAATATGGGTTTGCAAAAATGAAATTGTTAAACTGATTTTATTTTTTTAAAACAGGAAGTGTAAAGTAAGTACCATTACTGCCATTAAAAATTCTGATGGTAGCTTTTTGGAAATCACTTTCATCTGCTTTGTAAATATCCAAAAACTTTTGTGGATTCCTATCAGCTAATGGAAACCAGCTGCTTTGTATTTGAATCATCAGTCGATGCCCTTTTTTAAAAGTATGAGCAATGTCTGGTAATTCAAATGATACATTGGTTGGTTTATTGGGACTAAAAGGAACAGGTTTTTCAAAACTGTTCCTAAATTTTCCTCTCATAATTTCTCCCCGAACCAGCATCTGATAACCACCCATCGGATAATTTTTACCAATCCCTTTGCTGCCGGCTGGATAAACAAAATCATCAGGAAAAACATCAATTAGTTTTACAACAAAATCTGCATCAGTTGTAGAAATACTGGTAAGTAAATTAGCTATTACGGGGCCTGCAAGTGTAAGGTCTTCTTTTAATACATCCATTTCAAAACTTAATACATCCGTTCTTCTTGCAGCAAACCGTTGGTCATCGGTCATGTATTCCCTTGTTCTGTCATCATGTACATCTTCTGTGTAAGGGACTGGTTTTGTTGGGTCACTTACATATTCATAAAAAGAAGGTTTCAGCAATGGCTTTTCTGAAAAGCTTAATGTTTCATTTGCACCAATATATAGTTTTTTATTTTCTATTGTAGTAGCAGGCCAGCTATCAAATGTTTTCCATTGATTTTCTCCAGTAAAAAAGATATTGGCTTTTTTGATTTCATTTACGCTGCCTTTTCCTTTCAGGTAGTATTGAAAGAAAGGGATTTCTATATTTTTTTGGTAATATTCGGAGGTATTGCTTTCAAATTGTACGTTGCCTAAAAAACTTCCCTCCCGGCTCCATTGTCCGTGATACCAGGGCCCCATTACAATTTTATTATTGGTTTGCGCACTTTGTTTATCTGTTGCCTTAAAACTATTCCATGCACCCCAGCAATCTTCTGCATCAAATAAACCGCCTACCCAAAGCATGGCTGGTTTTACATTGTATAAACCAACCCTTGCGTTACGGGCCTGCCACCATGCGTCATAGTTGGGGTGTAACATCATATCATGCCAGAATTTGATGCTATCGCCAATCAAGTTGCTTAAATTTTTAAGGTTACCAGCTCTTAAGTAAAATTCATAACCATCTTTTACAGGAGTAGAAAAACCGCTGCCATAATTTTGTGTAGGAGCAGGATGAGGCTTACCAAAAGTTGGGTAAAAACTAAATGCATCCATCTGAAAAAATACTCCTTTGTGATGAAAATCATCTCCAATGAACCAGTCTGTAACCGGAGCTTGAGGACTTACCGCTTTTATTGCAGGGTGGCCACTGAGTGCAGCTTGGGTACTGTAAAATCCAGGGTACGAAGTCCCCATTACACCCGCATTGCCATTGTTGTTTGCAATGTTTTTTACCATCCAATCTACCGCATCATAGGTATCACTGGCTTCATCTATTTCCATCCCTTTTTTATTTTTATTAAAGGGCCTAACATCTTCATACAGCCCTTCGCTCATATACCTGCCACGAACATCTTGCGTAACAAAAATGTAATGCTCTTTTGCATAAGCCATCTTGTAGCTATACCAGATAGCTGTAAATTTATCTTCACCATAAGGACCGCAGGAGTAGGGGGTGCGTGTAATTAGAAAAGGATGTTTTTCGGTATTGTCATTAGGGATATAAAAACTGGTAAATAGTTTTACACCATCTCTCATAGCGATGTAAATTTCCTTTTTAGTATAGTTATTTACAAACCAGGTACTGTCTGCATTTTGGGAGAATCCCGCCAGCGAAAAACAGCAAAAAAGAAATACCAGAATTAACTTTTGCATAATATCTTAAGTTTAGATCGTTAAATTTACCAAAACAAACTGACTTGGCTATGAATACGAATGAACAATTAATTCATAATTTTTATACAGCATTCCAACAACTGGATGCCAAAGCTATGAATGCATGTTACAGCGATGATATTGTTTTTTATGATCCTGTTTTTGAACTGCTTCGTGCTGACGAGGCTAAAGCCATGTGGGAAATGCTTTGCAAAAATGCAAAAGATTTCACTTTGAGTTTTGAAAATATTAAGGATTTGGGTGACAATTATTATACATGTGACTGGGTGGCCAGCTATACGTTTTCTAAAACAGGGCGAAAAGTTGTTAATAAAATCAAGGCACATATGATGATTGTAGATGGGATTATTATTGAACACAGCGATGCTTTTAGTTTGCATAAATGGAGTATTCAGGCATTGGGTTTTAGTGGATGGCTATTGGGATGGAATAGTTTTTATCAACGAAAGATAAAAAACACTGCCAGAAGAAATTTACTACGATTCAGAGAAGGATAGAATGCAGATTAAATTAAACCAACGTTTTTAAATAAAAAAGGAATACCGTTTGTGTATTCCTTTTTTAGTATAAGTTTATAATCGCCTGAATTTTTAATCCACTTTTGTGATTTTAATAATATTAGTAGGTAAGTGCAATTTTATCGGTGTACTTCCTGTATTGATGATCACATCGCCTGATTGAATAAAACCCCTATCTTTCAGGATATCTATTTGGTCAAAAATAATATCATCTAGGCTTTCTTCTTCTGCATAATAAAAAGCCCTTACACCCCAGCTTAAACTTAACTGGCTGATAAGTGTTTTCTCTTTACTAAAAATAAATAACGGTGATCTTGGGCGATAACTACTTAGCATAAACGCTGTGTAACCACTCTGGGTCATACCGATTAGTGCTTGTGCTCGTGCATCTTTAGACAGATTGCAGGCACTGTAACAAATTGCATCGCTTAAAAAAGAAGGAGAATGCGGTTGCGGCGTAAGGATATCATCCCTGTCGTATTCATAAACCGTTTTTTCTACTTCCATAATGATTTTACTCATTGTTTCCACTACAAGCGTAGGGTAAGAACCGGTAGCCGTTTCACCACTCAGCATTACTGCATCAGCACCTTCTAATACAGCATTGGCCACATCACTCACTTCACTTCTATTGGGTTTTGTGCGATCTAGCATACTCTCCATCATTTGTGTTGCTACAATTACAGGTTTTGCCCTGTGCATACATTTTCGGATAATATCTTTTTGTATAATCGGTACCTGTTCAATCGGAATTTCAACACCCAAATCGCCACGGGCTACCATTATACCATCACTCTCAACAATAATATCCCTAAGATTTTTTAAAGCCTCGGGCATTTCTATTTTGGCAATAACTTTAATTTTACTGTCTTTGGCTTTGATACGTTTTTTGAGGTCAACAATGTCTTCCGTTTTACGAACAAATGAAAGGGCTACCCAGTCTAATTGATTTTCAATAATAAATGCAAGGTCTGCAATATCTTTTTCCGTAAGCGAAGGCATGGTTAATCCACTATCAGGAAAGTTTACACCTTTCTTTGGAAACAGAATACCTCCTAATGTAACACTCAGCCTTACTTCTTTTTCATTGATAACTTCCAGTACTTTTAATTCCATTTTACCATCATCCAAAAAAATACGCTCCCCCGCTAAAATATCCTTAGTAAGATTGGGGTAGGAAACATAAAGTTTTTGTTGTGTACCCACCATTTTTTCTGTGGTAAAAATAACTTCCTCGCCTTCTTTCAGTAATACCTTGCCATCTTCAAGATCACCTACTCTGATTTTTGGTCCCTGTAAATCGCCCAGAATAGCAATATTATAGGGTTCGTTTTTGATGATCAAACGAATTTTTTCTATTACATCTTTTTTATCTTCATGAGATCCATGAGAAAAATTTAAACGGAATACGTTTACACCAGCCTGTACAAGCGAAAGTAATTTTTCATAAGTGTCGCAGGCAGGGCCTACCGTAGCAACAATTTTTGTTCTCTTTTGTGAATGGATTAATCCTGCAGAATTATCCATTTGCTGATGAAGGTATTTGCCGATATGTTTACTCATTTAACTTTATTCATTTTATTGGTTAGGTAATTGGTTTTAAAACCATTTTTCGCAGGTATCAAATAAAATCACGGGTTCAAGATACAGTTTTATAAAACTTGTCTGAAATATACCTGTAAAATATACTCCTGTTTTATGAAATATTTAGGTAGATAAAATCTTTACGATCTTCATCCATTCCTGACTGATTACCTGCTTTTTTTTCACCGCCTCATTTAAAGGAGTATAATGCATTTTGTTATTTACAATACCTACAAATACATTGTGTTTTCCTTCTACCAAACATTCTACAGCATGATATCCCATACGGCTTGCCAAAAGCCTGTCCATACAGGTTGGAGAACCCCCTCTTTGAATATGGCCGAGAATGGCAACCCTTATTTCGAGGTTAGGTAATTTTTTCTTAATAACATTGGCTACTTCCTGTGCACCGCCAAATTCGTCCCCTTCGGCTACAACAATCAGGTTTACCAGTTTTTGCCTTTTTTCTTTTTCTTCCAGTGAATCAAGAATATCATTCATCACTGTTTTTCTTTCCGGTATCAAAATGTTTTCTGCTCCAGTAGCAATACCACTGTGAAGGGCTATATAACCTGCATCACGCCCCATCACTTCTATTACAAATAAACGATCATGAGCATCTGCAGTATCCCTTATTTTGTCAATGGCTTCTACTGCAGTATTCACTGCTGTATCAAATCCAATGGTGAAATCAGTTCCTGCAATATCTTTATCAATCGTTCCTGGTAAACCTATACAAGGAATATCAAATTCGCTACTGAATATCTGTGCTCCACGGAAACTTCCATCACCACCAAGAATGACCAGCCCGTTGATGCCTCGTTTTTTTAAATTGTTATACGCTTTTTTTCTGCCTTCATATTCGAAAAAATCTTTACATCTTGCGGTTTTTAAGATGGTTCCGCCTCTTTGAATGATATTGGCCACACTTCGGCTTTCCATTTTAATAATATCATCTTCCACCATACCACTATAGCCTCTCATGATGCCAAAAACTTCCAATCCATGATGGATACCTGTTCTAACAACCGCTCTGATAGCTGCATTCATGCCAGGGCTATCACCACCACTACTCAAAATACCTATTTTTGTAACTTTTTGTTTCATGCTTTAAAATAAACGTTTTTTTATTAAACCGGTAATTTTTAGCCCATGGGCTTTTTCTAAAATGTGTCAAATTTACACACTAATTTTTTAAATCTTGCATCCTTTACAATTAGTTTATTTTGTAGCTAACTTCATAAAAAAAATTAATAGTATGAAAATGATCTTGTCTTTTGGCCTTTTCACACTTTCATTCATTTGTAGTATGGCCCAGATTAAATATCCTGAAACAAGGAAAGACAAACAGGTAGATAATTATTTCGGTACAGTTGTAGCCGACCCCTACAGATGGCTTGAAGATGATAACAGTGCCGAAACCAAAGCTTGGGTGACCGAACAAAATAAAGTTACTTTCGGATATCTGGAAAAGATACCTTTCCGGCAACAGTGGTTTAAACGGCTGGAAGAAATCAATAATTACCCTAAATATTCTTCCCCTTCCCGAAAAACTGAATATTTCTATTTTAGTAAAAACAGTGGATTACAAAACCAATCAGTTTTATTCAGGCAAAAAGGAATGCATGGAGAAGCAGAAGAAGTATTGGATCCCAATAAATTTTCAAAGGAAGGGACATCGGCCTTGGCTGCATTTTCTCTATCTAAAGATGGCAGGTATGCAGTTGTTGGAAAGTCTGCCGGGGGCAGCGACTGGAGGACCTTTTTTGTCATGGATATGAAAACCCTGACTTATTTACCCGATTCACTGGCTTGGGTAAAAGTATCGGGTGCAAGCTGGATGGGAGATGGTTTTTTTTACAGCCGTTATCCATCCACAGGTATTGGGAAAGAATTATCAACTAAAAATGAAAACCACCAGGTTTATTACCATAAAGTAGGAACACTTCAGGCCGAAGATAAACTGGTATATGAAGATGCAGCCAATCCTCTTCGTTTTCATGGAGTATTTACCAGCGAAGATGAACGTTATGTTTTCCTGAATATTTCTGACCGGAGTAAAAAAGAGGGGAATGCTCTTTGGTATTACGATAACAATAGTGGGGACAAAACCTTTAAGCCAATCATTCAAGAAGCCGATGTTTTTAGTTATGACTTTATAACAGATGATAAGGGCAAATTTTTGATGGCTACCAATGATGCTGCAAAAAATCAAAAAATTGTACTAATTGATCCGCAACATCCAGAAAGCAGTAACTGGAAAACGATCGTCCCTGAAAAAGAAGAAAATATTACAGCTGTTACTGCTGCAGGTAATAAACTTTTCGTTACTTATCTTAAAGATGTTACAAGCAGGGTATATGTTTATTCACTAGATGGTAAACTAGAAAGAGAAGTTAAATTGCCTGCATTGGGCACTGTGAGCGGTTTTGATGGAGAGAAAGAAGATGAGTTTGTATTTTATACATTTACTTCTTTTACGTTTCCTCCTACGATTTATAAATATGATATAGCCACCGGTAAAAGCGAAGTGTTTCGCAAGCCTGATGTAAAATTTGAACCCGAAAATTTTGTGACGGAGCAGGTTTTTTATACCAGCAAGGATGGTACAAAAGTGCCAATGTTTATTGTATATAAAAAGGGTATCAAGTTAAATGGTAAAAATCCTACAATGTTGTATGCCTATGGTGGATTTAATATCAGCACCAATCCTTCCTTTAGTCCTGCAAGAATTTCCTGGCTGGAACAGGGTGGGGTATATGTTTCTGCCAATCTGCGTGGAGGCAGTGAATACGGTGAAAAATGGCATGAAGCAGGTATGAATCTTAAAAAACAAAATGTTTTTGATGACTTTATTGCAGCAGGAGAATACCTTATTGCAAAAAAATATTGTACCAACGATTACCTGGCAATTTATGGAGGTTCCAATGGAGGGTTGCTTGTAGGAGCAGTAGCAAATCAGCGCCCGGATCTTTTTAAAGTGGCCATACCGGCAGTGGGTGTGATGGATATGTTACGCTTTCACAAATTCACCATTGGTTTTAACTGGATAGCAGAATATGGCAGCAGTGAAAAATCTGCGGCTGAATTTAAAAATCTCTATGCTTTTTCGCCCATGCATAATATCAGTGCCACAAAAAATTATCCTGCTGTACTGGTAACTACTGCAGATCATGACGACAGGGTAGTGCCTGCACATTCTTTTAAATACATTGCATCGCTGCAGGAAAAATACAAAGGCAATAACCCGGTAATGATAAGGGTGGATGTAAACAGCGGACATGGTGCCAGCAACCTAAAAAAAGGGCTGGAAACAACAGCAGACATTTATTCGTTTATATTTTATAATATGGGAGTAGCGCCAAATTTTTAGGCTCTATCTATTTTAAAAAAAAGAGTGAACCAACTGGTTCACTCTTTTTTTATAGTTGAGTTGAAAAATTTACATCCTTTCTGGTACCGCTATTCCCAATAAATGCATTCCCTTTTTTAAAACATTGGAAGTCATAATCGCTAATTGTAACCGTACTTGTTTTTTCTCTTCTGTTTCTGCATTGGCAATAGAATGAACAGTATAAAAAGAATTAAAAGTCTTTGCCAAGTTAAATACATAAATCGCAATGGCCGAAGGATTGAGTTCTGCTGCTGCCTGCACAAGAATGGTACTGAACTGTTCCAGCGCTACTACAATTTCCTTCTCAAGTTTTAAGAGAGGGGTTGCAGTATATTCTTTTGTATCAATCGTTTCTTTACGAAGAATACTTTTTATCCTTGCATAAGTATATTGTATAAATGGGCCTGTAAATCCGTGGAAGTCGATAGACTCTTCGGGGTTAAAGATCATTTTCTTTTTAGGATCTACTCTCAGCAGGTAAAACTTCATAGCACCAAGGCCAATTGTATTGTACAAGAGCGCTAGTTCCGAAGGTTCAAAATCTTTTACTTTCCCCAATTCTTCCGTATGCTTTTGTGAGGTAGCAATCATTTCTGCTACAAGGTCATCAGCATCAACAACAGTGCCTTCTCTGCTTTTCATTTTGCCATGGGGCAATTCTACCATTCCATAACTTAAATGATAAATATTTTCGGCATTCGGTAAATGTAATTT
>CANNJE010000057.1 GCA_947504605.1 Chitinophagaceae bacterium | reverse complement strand
CCTACAACACAACCGTTAATTGCGAAACACCGGTATTTAAAATTGGATATGGAAATAAAAGTAAAGGCTTACCAATTGTTGCCCCAAAAAACATTTCCATTGTAAATAATTGGGTACTCTATGCTTTAGGTGAGAAGGAGGTTGCAGTTGAAATGGAACCGGTAACTTATGACACTTTTAACAATAATTTTTATACGGCGGGTAGCAATATGCTAAAAGGGTTTTCCTTAATAAAAAAATCGGCGGTAAAACAAAAAAAGGACTTTTATTATGTTAGTTTGCCTGTAAATAAAGCCATTGTTGATACCATAAACCAGCGATTGGCTATTCATCATATTATACTTACTGAAAAGGAAATAACGCAATTTAATCCACAATGGAAAATTGCTAAAAAAGAAGTGGGTGTTACTTGGATGAAAAAGAAATAAATTAAAACGATTTTAATGAATAAAAAAACAGACATGAAAAAAATACTATTAGGCTTATTAATGCTTACAGGATTTATGTACGTAAATGCACAAAGCAGTAATAATAAGATGAAGCAAAAAACAGATCCAGGCAAAACAAAGGCTGTACATTCCTACGCTTCAAAACCAAATATTGTTTATATTCTGGCAGATGATTTAGGCATTGGCGATGTAAGTATTTATGGTGCTGATAATAACAAAACGCCAATCATTGATAAACTTGCAAAGGAAGGAATTAAATTTAACCATGGATATACAGCCCCACTATGTGGCCCATCCAGGGCTTTAATTCTTACAGGTAGGTATGCTTTTCGCACCGGAGGAGTTAACCAGGACATGGTAGGTCGTATCAAACCGGAAAATGAAGTGATGATTCCTTCAGTCTTAAAAACAGCAGGTTATACCACCGCTTTGGTGGGCAAATGGAGCCAGTTTTCACTCACCCCAAAAGATTTTGGTTTTGATGATTATTTAACCTTTCAGGGAAGCGGTGTTTATTGGAGTAAAGAAAAAAAGAAAGCTGAAACGTATTTGGAAAATGACGTTGAAAAACAATTGGGAAGCGATTATATGCCCGATCTAATGCACAAACACCTGACCAATTTTTTGGCAACCAACAAAAAGAAGCCCTTCTTTTTATATTATTCAATGGTACATGTTCATGCTGAAATACAACCAACACCCGACAGCAAACCCGGCAGCGATTTATACGCAGATAACACAGCCTATATGGACAAGTTGGTGGGAAAACTTATTGAAGTGCTCGACAGTTTAAAATTAAGAGAAAACACATTGGTTGTTTTTATGGGTGATAATGGTACTGCTGCTAAATATGCAGAGAGAGGTACAATTGGTGGTAAACAACTTTCCGGAAAAAAAGGCACCATGCTGGAATGCGGAAGTTTAGTGCCCTTTATCGCTAACTGGCCCGGCGTAATAGCACCGGGAAGGGTTACGAACTCCTTAATAGACGCATCGGATCTTTTGCCAACATTTGCTGATCTTACAGGAGCAGCCTTGCCCACCAAAAATGTGCTGGATGGCAGAAGTTTTTTACCCGAGTTATTGAGTAAAAAAGGAAATGCACGTGAATGGATTTTTATGGAACTAGGAAATAAATGGTATGTAAGAGACGCCCGCTGGAAGTTGAATAGAGAAAATGAATTCTTTGATATGAGTAATTCGCCTTTTGAAGAAAAACTAATGACAAACTATGCCGACAACAAAGAGGCAACGGAAGCGTACAAACGTTTAAAAATAGTATTGGATCATTTGAACCCCGCAGGTGGAATTATAGATGATGCCGATGGAAGTGGAAGGCATGGTAGTAATGTAGAAAAACAGAAAAAGGCAAAGGAAGCAAAAAAAGAGAATTTGGACCAGTAATTTATTAGTGCCACATAATTTGTTTAAAGAACATAAACCACGTTGTTTAAACTTATAAGTTCATTTTCTTAGCAATAAATACCAACGGCAATAAGTCATGCTTTTAAAAATGATAAATAGAAAAATAAAAATGATTCACATGAAATTAAAATTAGTTTTGATTGGTTGTTTGTTTACCAGCACTTTGGTTGCTCAAAAATCAGCCCTGTCAAAATCGGATATGGTAAAGCTGGATTTTAAAACCTTGGCGCTAAGCAAAGAGAAAATAAAAGCAAATGATGCTGCAGTAATGCCTGCTTATAATCAGTTAATAAAGGATGCAGATGCTTTGTTAAAGTATAAGCCGGTGAGTGTAATGGACAAAACAGACTTACCGCCAAGTGGCGATAAACATGACTATATGAGCATTGCTCCTTATTGGTGGCCTGATCCTTCAAAACCCAATGGAGTTCCGTATATGCGCAAAGATGGCCAGGTAAATCCGGAGGTTAAAAATTTCTCCGACAAAGAAAATATGCCAAAACTCTGTGAGCATATTTACAACTTATCGCTGGCTTACTATTTTTCTGATGATGATAAATATGCAAAGCATGCAAGTAAGTTACTCAAAGTGTGGTTCCTTGATTCTGCAACAGCCATGAAACCCAACCTTGATTTTGGCCAGGCCATCAAAGGTGTTAATACCGGAAGGGCAGAAGGTGTTATAGAAGCAAGGCATTTTATTTTTGTGATAGACGCAGTAAGACTATTGAAAAATGCTGAAAGCTTTAAAGAAGGAAAACAAAAGAAATTAAAAAAATGGTTTTCAGATTTCTTAGAATGGTTGCAAACCAGTGAAATTGGAAAAGATGAAATGGCCGCAAAAAATAATCATGGGGTATGGTATGATGCCCTTTGTTTATCTATTGCTAATTTCGTGGAAAATAAATCACTCGCTGATAAAATTGTATTAAGCGCAGCCAATAGATTGGATACGCAAATGGATGATAATGGAAATTTTCCTTTAGAAATGGCCAGAACTACTTCCTTGCATTACACGGCTTTTATTTTGGATGCTTTTACCATTATTGCACAGTTGTCGGAAGAAACAAATACTAATTTTTGGACCTTACAAACAAAATCTAAAAAATCATTAGAGAAAGGATATGAATTGCTGTTCCCTTATCTGGCTGGAGCCAAGGAATGGACAGGGCCACAAATAAAACCTTTTGATTACGCTAATTCATTTCAGTTATTACTGAAAGCTAATACAAAATATAACTGTAAAGCTTGTATAGATATTATAAAGAAACGTACCGCAGACTATGATAAATTATTAATAAACCTTTTATAAAATAGAACCTTCAATTATTAAAAATAAATTAATCATGTTAAATTTTAGAGTAGACAACAGGATCGCATTGGTAACAGGATGCAGCAGCGGAATAGGAATGGATATTGCAATTGAGCTGGCACAATCCGGTGCAGATATCATTGGAGTAGCTAACAATTTACCCGATTCCGGCAGTGATGTAGCAAAAGCAGTAGAGGCAGCAGGTAGAAAATTTTATGCCTACCAGGCCGATTTTTCAAACAGAGAATCTTTGTACGTTTTTTTAAATACAGTAAAAGCCGATCACCCAAGAATCGATATCCTCATCAACAATGCCGGGCATATTATGAGAGAGCCGGCTGCTAGCCATTCTGATGAATTCTGGGATACCATCATTGACATCAATTTGAATGCTCAGTTTATCATTACAAGAGAAATCGGTAAAAGAATGCTGGAGCAAAAATTCGGAAAGATTGTTTTCACCTGTTCATTGTTAAGTTTCCAGGGTGGTATTAATGTACCGGGATATGCTGCCAGCAAAGGCGCTGTAGCATCCTTGTTAAAAGCATTTGCCAACGAGTGGGCGCCACATGGTATTACCGTAAATGGAGTAGCTCCTGGTTATATTGCTACCAATAATACTACGGCGCTTCGTGCAGATGCAGACAGAAGTGCTGCAATCCTGTCAAGGATACCGGCCAACCGCTGGGGCGAAACTTCTGATCTGACCGGTGCGTACGTTTTCCTTTCTTCACCCGCTTCTGATTATATCAATGGTACCATCATTACTGTAGATGGGGGATGGATGGCGAGATAGGCGTACTTGGTTCAGAGTCGTTGGTTCAGAGTCGTAGATCAAAGTCAATGAACAGAACAATTCAACAATAAAACAATTCAATAAAACAATTCAACAATAGAACAATTCAACAATAGAACAATTCAACAATTCAACAATAAAACAATTTAGCAATTCAACAATAAAATTAAATATCATGGAAATAAGATTTCAAAATAGTCCGAAAGAAACAAGCACAATGAATACGCAGCAATTGCGTGAAAATTTTCTGGTGCAGGAATTAATGCAACCGGGTGTTATAAAGCTGGTATATTCTCATTTTGACCGCATCATCATTGGAGGCGTTGTGCCAACAACTGCAGCCATTGTTTTGCCAAATGAAGGAGAGTTAAAAGCCAATTTCTTTTTGGAAAGAAGAGAAATAGGCATCATCAATGTAGGTGGAAAAGGAACCGTAACTGCCGATGGCGTTGCTTATGAAATTGATAAATTGGAATGTGTTTACCTTGGAAAAGGAACCAAGGAAGTTAGCTTTAGCAGCAGTGCCGCAGAAACACCTGCACATTTTTACCTACTGTCTGTTCCTGCCCATCAAAGCTATCCCAATGCAATGATGACCAAAGCAGAAGCTGCACCGATTAATCTTGGAGACATTTCCACTTCCAATAAAAGAACCATTTATAAATACATTCACAACGATGGTATCCAAAGCTGTCAGTTGGTAATGGGCTTAACCGTGCTGGAAGAAGGCAGTGTTTGGAATTCTGTTCCACCACATACCCATACCAGAAGAATGGAAGCATATTTCTATTTTAACCTGGATGCTGCACACCGTGTAATGCATTTTATGGGCGAACCACAGGAAACAAGACATTTGGTAATGGCAAACAATGAAGCAGTGATTTCTGCACCATGGAGCATGCACTTTGGTGTGGGAACCGCTAATTACGGATTTATCTGGGCTATGGCAGGCGAGAACAAAGAATTTACAGATATGGATCCTCAGCCAATCGCTTCTTTAAAATAACGATCTTTTGAACCGGCTGCCCATATAGGTAGCCGGTTTAAATATTTTTAGAAAGTTTTTAGCCCAGACCGATTCATTTTTAGCTGGATTACGAGAACGTTTGCGTAAATAAAATCCATTCTAAAATGCTTTTTAACAGTTAATAAATCAAACTTTACAACAATCGATTGACTGTAAATGGTACATTTTTTCCTCATGGGGATTGACTGTTTCAAACAAAAGAAATGCTTGGGCCATCATCTAATACAGCACTCACCCAACAGTGTGATTGTTTTTTCACCGTTTGGGCAAACAACAGGATCTGGGGGATGCCACTAAAAACAGTGTACAGCAAATTGAACAAATTTTAACTCAATACAACCAATAAACTAAAACAATCATTCAATAAAAAATCAAAAAAAGAATACAATGAGTAAGAAAGTAGTAACCCTTGGAGAGATCATGTTGCGTTTGTCTACGCCCGATTTTAAACGTTTTGTTCAGTCCGATTCATTTGATGTGACTTACGGTGGTGGCGAAGCGAATGTGGCAGCAGCTTTGTGTAATTACGGTTTGAACGGCACATTTGTATCCAAGGTTCCTAACAATCCTATTGGCCAGTCTGCCATTAATCATCTTCGTCGTTATGGGGTAGATACCCAATTTGTAGCAAGAGGTGGCGATCGTTTGGGTATTTATTTTTTAGAAACAGGTGCTTCTATGAGAGCATCTCAGGTGATATATGACCGTGCCGGAGCATCTATTGCTGATGTAGATGCTTCAGAGTTTGACTTTGATAAAATATTTGAAGGGGCCAGTTGGTTTCATACAACCGGTATCACTCCTGCATTAAGCGATAAAGCGGCAGCATTAACCGAAGCTGCGCTGAAAGCTGCAAAGGAAAGAGGCATTACCACCAGTATAGATTTAAACTTCCGGAAAAAATTGTGGAGCAAGGAAAAAGCTCAAAAAGTAATGACGCAATTATGCCAGTACGTAGATGTATGCATCGGCAACGAAGAAGATGCAGACACTTGTCTTGGTTTTAAAGCAGCGGATACCGATGTTACCAAAGGCGAATTAAACCTAGATGGTTTCAAAGATGTATTCAAACAAATGAAAGAAAAATTCGGATTTAAATTCATCGCTTCTTCACTAAGAGAAAGCCATAGCGCCAGCGATAATGGCTGGAGTGCACTGGTTTATGACGGCACTGATTTTTATCATACCAAACAATACAATGTTCGTATCGTGGATCGTGTGGGTAGTGGGGATAGTTTTGCCAGCGGACTTATTTACGGTTTGGTAACAGGTATGCCAATGGCCGATGCAGCTGAATTTGGGGTTGCTGCCAGTGCGTTAAAACATACCATTCCGGGTGATTTAAACCATGCAACTTTGTCAGAAGTAAAAGAACTGGTAAAAGGAGATGGAAGTGGCCGTGTGCAGCGCTAGTAATTGAATAATCTATAACTGAATTTTATAAAATAAACATGATCATAGATACCATACAAAATGCATCGAAATATTTTTCCCTGCATCCATTATTTGCCAAGGCATTCGAATTTATTAATGAAAATGATTTGGCCAATACGCCTGATGGAAAGTCGGATATAGCCGATGGGCTAAAAGCAATTTTTAGCAATGCTGCGGGCAAAACCAAAGAAACCAGTTTGGCCAAGTTTGAATGTCATAATAAAAATATCGACATCCAGCTTTGTATAAACGGAACCGAAACCATTGGCTGGAAACCCAGAGAAAAATGTGTAGCTCCTAATGGAGATTACAATGATGAAAAAGACGTACAGTTTTTCCTGGATGCACCTGATATGTTTTTCCAGTTAACCAATGGTCAGTTTGCTATTTTTTATCCGGAAGATGTGCATGCGCCGATGATTGGAGATGCAGCTATCAAAAAGCTGGTAATAAAAGTCAGGATTTAAAGTTTGCCGGTATTTTTTAATAATTATTGATGGGCAATGCCCAAAACAAATAAAACAAGCTTATGAGTAATACACAAAAGGTAACAGAAGCCATTGTAGCACAGGGAATCCTTCCTTTGTATTTTAACCCCGATGAATCAGTGAGCATTGAAGTATTAAGAGCCATCTACAGGGCCGGCATTAAAGCGGTGGAATATACCAACCGTGGGGAAGCAGCATTAAAGAATTTTACTGCAATGGTTGCGGTAAGAAATGCAGAAATGCCCGGATTACTGATGGGGGTGGGTACCATTAAAAACCTTCAGCATGCCGAAGATTATATGGCTGCCGGAGCCGATTTTTTGGTAAGCCCGGGGTTTGTAAAAGAAGTGGCAGACTATGCCGTTAAAAATGATATTTTTTATGGTCCGGGTTGTATGACACCAACAGAAATCATTGCGGCCGAAAATGCAGGCATTAAGTTTATTAAACTTTTTCCGGGTAATATGCTGGGCCCCGAATTTTTGAGTGGAATTAAAGATATCTTTCCTAAACTATTGTTTATGCCAACGGGTGGGGTAGACACTACAAAAGAAAATATCGAAGGTTGGTACAATGCCGGTGTTTGTGCAGTAGGAATGGGCAGCAAACTCATCAGCAAAAAATTAATGGAAGCAAAAGATTATACGACCATCGAAAATGAAACTAAAACGGTTTTGGCTTTAATTCAATCTATAAAAAAATAATTGCTCATGCTTCAACAAACCATAGGTAAATACAGGTGGACCATTTGCTCCCTTGTATTCTTTGCCACCACCATTAATTACCTCGATCGGGCTGTAATCAGCCTGTTAAAATCTACCCTTACCAAGGAGTTTACTTGGTCTGAAACAGATTATGCCAACATCGTTATCGCCTTTCAAGTTTGTTATGCCATCGGTTTTTTGGGGGCAGGCAGGCTGATAGATAAGATTGGTACTAAAATCGGTTATGCTTTGGCCACTACGCTGTGGAGTATAGCGGCCGTGAGTCACGCATTGGTGACCAATACATTTGGGTTCTTTGTGGCCCGAGGTGCATTGGGTTTTACAGAAGCCGGGAATTTTCCGGCTGCCATCAAAACCGTAGCGGAATGGTTCCCCAAAAAGGAAAGGGCTTTTGCAACGGGTATCTTTAATTCGGGTGCCAACATCGGCGCTATCATAGCGCCTTTAACAGTACCTTTCATTGCCCAAAAATGGGGATGGCAGTGGGCCTTTATTCTTACCGGATTGATCGGATTTATTTGGTTGGTATGTTGGTTTATCATTTTTGAAGTGCCCAAAAAGCACAAGAAATTAACCGCTGCTGAGTTTGAATACATTCACAGTGATACAGATGAAACGGAACTGTCTGCCACAAGTGAGGAACCTAAAATATCATGGGTAAAATTGCTCACCTACAAACAAACTTGGGCTTTTGCCATTGGCAAATTCCTTACCGATCCGGTGTGGTGGTTCTATTTGTTCTGGTTACCCGATTTCCTTGAAAAGCAATATGGCTTGTCCAAAACAGCCATTGCATTGCCTTTGGCTTTGGCTTATCTCTTGTCTACGGCAGGTAGCATTTTTGGAGGATGGTTACCCATGTTTTTTATCAAAAAAGGATGGTCTGTGTTTCGTTCCCGTAAAACGGCGATGTTCATTTTTGCACTTTGCGTGATTCCTGTAGTGGCTGCTCAATATGTGGGCGGAATCAATATGTGGTTAGCCGTAGGGGTAATTGGTTTTGCAATGGCAGCGCATCAGGCATGGAGTGCCAATATATTCACCACGGTAAGTGATATGTTTCCAAAGAATGCCACGGCTTCCGTAACAGGTATTGGTGGAATGTTTGGTGCAGTGGGTGGTATCCTTATCGCAAAGAGTGCGGGTAAGTTGTTTGATTTTTACAAGCAAAAGGACCCCATCACACAGGAGTTTATCAGGAATCCACAAACGGGTTATTTGATCCTATTTTTGGTATGTGGTTCAGTGTATTTCTTGGCTTGGCTAATCATGCACTTCCTGGTACCTAAAATGAAAAAAATTGCCTGAGAAAGGCGCTAAGTAACCTTAGCTTTAATCAAATAGGTTTTTTCAAAAGCCCCCGACAGATTAACTGTTCGGGGGCTTTTGATGTATTTGATATTTTACGCCGTTGCAGCTGTTATCACCTGCAACACCCATATTGCGCCGCCGTGGGCAGTGCATCTTTACCGCCCTCTTATAACCGACAAATGGCAGTTTAAATTTTGCATCTTTGTAAAAAAATACATACTTTTAACGTTAGTAACGTAAGGCAGCAGTATGATTGTTTCATTTGGCAATTCAGATACAGAACAAGTATGGTTAGGCAATCGGGTAAAAAAACGCCCAATTGAAATTCAAAATATTGGCAGAAGAAAACTAAGAATGCTTAATAATGCTGTTGATATAGCAGATTTAAGAATACCTCCTGCAAATAGATTGGAAAAGCTATCAGGGAAACTAAAAGAATTCTATAGTATTCGAATTAATGATCAATGGCGAATTATTTTTAAATGGAATGCTGGAAATGCTTCTGAAGTTGAAATAATTGATTACCACTAAATTTTAATAAAATGGCAAAACTAAAAAATATACATCCTGGCGAAATTCTTTCAACAGAATTCCTTGTACCATTTAATATAACTGCTTATAAGCTTGCAAAGGATATAGAAATCCCCCAAACTCGTATTTCTGAAATCCTTAAAGGGAATCGAAGGATTACTGCAGATACTGCTTTAAGACTGAGTAAATACTTTGGTAACTCAGCTAAGTTTTGGCTTGGCCTTCAGGACGATTTCGATATTGAAGAAGAAATATCTACAAAAGGATTGATGCTAAAATCTATCAAAGCATTAAATGCCAAAGTTGCCTAACGGCGTATAACATAGGGTTTTAGCGCAAGCATTATGCCGTTGCAGCTGTTATCAACTGTAACACCATATTCCGCCGCCCTGGTTCGTGTCTCCACGAAACAGCTTTACGCCATGCAGCTGTTATCACCTGCAACACCGCCTCCATGTTTCTTGTCTCCACGAACCAGCTTCACGCCATTAACGATGATTAAAAATCCACTTTTTTTATATTGGCTGCTTTGGATACAAATTCGCCAATTCCTTTGGTACCCAGTTTTTCGCTGATGTTTTTTCGGTGGGTCTTGATGGTGAGTTCACTCAAAAAAAGTTGCTCCGCAATATCTCTGGTTGATTTGCCCAACGCAATCAGGGATATGATTTCTTTTTCTCTTCTGGTTAATTTTAACTGTGCAGTAAATGTGTCAATCAATGGTTTGTGAATGATAATATTGGGGTCTAAATAAATCTTGTTTTGTTTCATGCTTTCCAGGGCCGCTTCCAAAATATGTTTGCCGGATATTTTTAAAACATAGGCATCTCCTTTAAAACTGGAAAGATCTAAACCAATATCCGTGGGCTGGTACATCGACAGGATCATTATTTTTATATTCCTGTGCTCCTTCTTTAGTTGTGTAATAAGTTCCAACCCATTGTAGGGAGCAAGGTTGATATCCAGTAATAAAAAATCGATGGGTTGCTCCTTTAATAAAATAAACATTTGAGCGGCCGACTCTGCAATAAATGCAAGTTGCATATCTGGTTTGTCTACAATGATATTGCTAATGCCCTGGGCAAAAAGCAAATGGTCATCTGTGATTCCGATTTTATATTTTTTCATTGTTCATCAAATTAAATTCAATAGAGATACTGAAACCATTGTTTTCAGTGCTGTCAATATTAAAACGACCTTTCAGTAGGCTCACCAATTTTTCAATACTTTTTAATCCAATTCCTTTGGTTTGGCTGTCTGTCGAAAAACCAACCCCATCATCCTCTGCATAGATCGATATCAGGTTTCCTTCAGCAAGAATTTGTAGAAAAGCATTTTTTGCTTTAGCGTGTTTTAATAGGTTTTGTAAAATCTCCTGCACAATTCGGTAAACGATCACTTCATTTTGCAAACTCATTTTATTGGTTTTGCCAATCCATTCATACTGCAATTTAATAGTACTGTTGGCCACAATAAAATGTATGTTTTCGGCAATGGCAGCCTGCAATCCTTTTTCTGTTAACAAAGCGGGAGAAAAGCTATGGCTCATCGTTCTTACTTCATTTCCAATACGGGTAATATGGCCCGCTACTTTATTACGCCCTTCTTCTGTTAAAGGCATATTGTCTGTTTCCAGTCTTAGGAAACCAAGATCGGCTCCGATAGCATCGTGTAATAAAGAGGACATCCGTTGCATTTCTTTTTCCTGGTAAACCGCAATTTCACTAAAAATATTTTCCTGCTGTTGCTGGTTTTCTGTCTGTAGCCTTTCGGAATCTTCTTTGTAAAATTTAAACCGCCAGGCCAGCGCAGCAGCCATGATCATACTTTCAAAAAACAAAGCCCAGAAATTGGCATTGGCCGTAAAATTATTCTGCACAATTACCATTCCTTCTTGCAGGGCATAAATAATAATAAAAATATTAAAACTTGTTAAAGAGAGTACGGCAAATGCTGCAAAACGAATTTTTTTGTAATAACAGTAAAATGCTTCCGCAAGAATAAGCAACATCAATAGGGGAGATAATATTCTGTTCACATAAACCCACATCCCCTGTATTTTGTAATTACCTGTGGCCGAAGTAGCCACTGCAATAATTAATAGGATTACAAAACCGGTCACCCATTTATTATTAAATCGATAAAGCCGGGGCAGGTTATTTTTGATGTCCAGTAAATCATTTAAAAAATTAAGCATGGGGATAAGGCAGGAGGCAAACACAGCCGGCCTGATCACATCGTTCAGGCCCGGCAGCATGGGGTATAAATAGTGAAACAGCAGTCCCATTTCGGTGCACAGGTAAAATAAAATGGTGAATGCATACAGACAATACCAGCCGTACAAATTTTGACGGATACTTATGAAAAGGTAAAAATTAAATACAAGTAAAAAAAAGCCAATGCCTAAAAAAAGTCCAATGAAAATATTTTTGGTTAAACCTTGCTGTAGAAAAAAGTTTTCGGTGATGAACTGAACCGGCAGGTCAAGTTTGGTAAACCGCTTATCGGCAGCAATTACAATATCACAATCTTTTAATTCAACGCCGTTTATTGGATACGCAAAACCACTGGTAGGTAAAGGCCTTGTGGCATAAGGCCGGTTGTCGCCGCTGGGTTCAAAAGATAAAACGATGCTGTCTTTTTTGATGATCCAGCAATGTAAAAAATTTATATGCGGGTTATTGATGTTCACATAATTAAAAGGGCCGTACTGCAGCAGCCGCTTTACCGGAATTTTAATCCATACACAATTAGGCGAGTAACTGATATTTATTTTCTGGTTGGATAAGGGCTTCCACTGGGTTTGATTGATTGCTCTTAGGGTACTATCGCTAAAATTATTGAGCTGCGTAAAGGCATATTTCACCCCTGCATCCGTATAATTAATTTCATTTCCATTATAGCTGATATGCAGTTGAGCAAATATATTATGATATAGTACAAATAGTGCACCCAGTAATACAAGACGCTTAAGCATTTCATAAAAATAAGATAATGACCTCTTATAATTCATTTAACAAAAAAAATACTCCCTAGTAGGTATATACAGGAATCTGTTTCCTTTTAGCTTCGTAGCTGATAAACAAACTTCTTTTTAAATTAATAGTATAACCTTATAACCGGCATTATAACATGAAAAAAATTCTCTTACTAAGTTTAATCTACACGCTTTTATTTGCTGAAAATATAAATGCGCAAAGCTTCTCACTATTAAAAGATTTTAATAGTGGGCCCGCCGCTTATAATCTGGGAAATTTTTCATCTTATCCTATAGATGTAAATGGTACCATGTTTTTTATTGGCCAAACGGCCACAACAGGACTGGAATTATGGAAAAGTGATGGGACCGCAGCTGGTACTGTAATGGTAAAGGATATAAATGTGGGGGCGAGTAATGCGGATATAAGTCAATTAATTAATAGAAACGGGCTGATTTATTTTTTTGCTAGGGATGCATATGGACAGGAGTTATGGAAAAGTGATGGTACTGTTGCAGGTACTGTAATGGTAAAAGATATTAATGTGGGTGCAGGCAATGGGGGAGGTTCACAATTAATTAATATTAATGGAGTACTGTATTTTGTTGCTAATGATAACATAAATGGATATGAATTATGGAAATCAGATGGAACTGCTGGAGGAACGGTATTGGTAAAAGATATATCTGTGGGAGCCGCAAGTAGCGTTCCGGGAAATTTTACCAATATCAATGGTATTTTATATTTTAGTGCAACAGACCCTACAAGCGGATGTGAACTTTGGAAAAGTGATGGGACTGCAGCAGGAACAGTGATGGTAAAAGACATTTACGCTGCAGGATATTCAGGTGATCCAATAAATTTTATAAATGTAAATGGGGTATTGTTTTTTACCGCAGAAAATGGGGTCAATGGCAGGGAGTTATGGAAAAGTAATGGAACTGCTGCTGGTACACTTATGGTTAAGGATATATACAGTGGGGTAAGTTCACCTAATATTGACTGGCAATTAAATGTAAACGGGATACTTTATTTTTCTGCTGATAACGGGGTGAATGGCTACGAACTTTGGAAAAGCGATGGCAGCGCAGTAGGGACTGTATTAGTAAAAGATATAAATACAGGAATAAACAGTAGTTACCCAACGAGCCCAACAAATTTAAACGGGGTACTTTATTTTTCTGCTGATAACGGGGTGAATGGCTACGAACTTTGGAAAAGTAATGGAACGGCAGTGGGTACTGTTATTGTAAAGGATATAGAAACAATTGCAGGTACAGGAAGTTTCCCTAACTACATAACTAATATTAATAATGTTCTTTATTTTGCTATAACGCCTACTTGTTCTGCCGGTGGAGGATTATGGAAAAGCGACGGTACTGCAGCAGGTACTGTTTTACTGAAAAATTTTAGTCTAGGACCGTTACAAGAATTAGTGAATATTAATGGCACTTTATTTTTTCGTGGAACTACAGCAAATGGACCAGAACTTTGGAAAAGTAATGGAACTACCGCTGGAACGGTTCAGGTAAAAGATATTGTAACTTCAACAGGAAATGCTGAAACCAGCAATCTTACGGTATTAAACAACGTTTTATATTTTAGCGCATGGGAAAACATTAATGGCTATGAACTTTGGAAAACGGAAGGCGCCAGCACAAATACCCAATTGGTCAAGGACATTTATCCGGGTACAGGAGGAAGTACACCTAAATTTATCACCAATGTAAACTCCGTTTTATATTTTAGTGCAAATGATGGCGTTAACGGATATGAATTATGGAAAAGTGACGGGAGTAGCACAGGGACGGTAATGGTTAAAGACATTTATCCAGGACCAAACAGCAGTGCTCCTGAAAATCTTACCAATGTAAATGGAGTATTATATTTTTCTGCCTCAACTCCTACTGATGGTCTGGAGTTATGGAAAAGTGATGGTACTTCATCAGGTACTGTTTTAGTAAAGGATATTAATCCTGGAGCATCAGGAAGTTACCTTAGAAACTTTTTAAATGTAAATGGCGTTTTGTATTTTTCTGCTACCGATGGAGTTAACGGCTTGGAACTTTGGAAATCTAACGGTACAACAACCGGCACTGTGCTGGTTAAAGATATTTGGGTAGGTCCCGGAGAAGGCTATCCTATGTTCTTGACCAATGTGAGTGGCATTCTATATTTTATTGTTAATGATGGCGCAAATGGGTATGAGTTATGGAAAACTGACGGAACTGCTCCAGGAACGGTGATGGTTAAAGATATTTATCCAGGTGTAAATTCAAGTTGTGGAGGTCCAAGTCAGTTTTTACATGCAGTAAATGGGGTATTATTTTTTAGTGCCGACAATGGAACAAATGGCGTTGAACTCTGGAAAAGCGATGGCACTTCCGCAGGAACGCTTATGGTAAAAGATATAAATGCAGGAGCCGCAAGCAGTTTCCCTTTACCTAATCAACTCGCTAATTTAAATGGGGTACTATATTTTATTGCAAACAACAGCATAAACGGATATGAATTGTGGAAATCAGATGGCTCTGCTGCCGGTACGGTAATGGTTAAAGACATTTTTGTTGGATTGGGTAATTCAATGAATTTCTCTTCGTCTAATTTTACCGTCATAAATGGCGTATTATGCTTTACCGCCAATGATGGCATCAATGGCGAGGAAATTTGGAAAAGCGATGGCACAACAGCTGGTACTGTTATGCTGCAGGATATCGCCATCCCGGGTGGCAGTACCCCATCCCGTATTACACAGGCTGGAATCCACTTGTATGCTCTGGCTACTACCGACGATTATGGACTGGAATTATGGGTTTCAGAATATACAATTTTACCGCTCTCCTTATTGAAATTTAATGGCCAATTAAAAAACAACAACGGCGAACTTTTTTGGAAAACAAGCAACGAAATCAACAGCCATTCTTTTGAAGTGGAAAGGAGTACAAACGGCCGCAACTTTAAATCTATCGGAACCGTAAATGCCACCAATACAAGTGGAACGCACAGCTATGCTTTTACCGATTCTTCCATCAGTAAATTGGGAGTGCCAGTGGTATATTACCGCCTCAAACAAAAAGACATCGACGGTCATTTTACTTACAGCAGCATACTGCTTTTGCAACTGGCAAAAAGCAGCAGCAACCTTTTGTTGTATCCTAACCCGGTAAGGCAAACCCTTCAAATGACCATTCGTACCCTTTTGCCTGAAAGAATACAGATCAATATGTATGACCAGAGCGGAAGAAAACTCCAGCATCAGCAACAGCCCTTATCTGCCGGCACTTATTATCTGGAACTGAAAGGAACCGGCGTAAATGAACGAAAAATGTTTATCAAACAATAAAGAAAAAATGCATTTTAGCACAAAGGAGCTTAT
Organism: Chitinophagaceae bacterium; assembly: GCA_947504605.1. GTDB lineage: Bacteria > Bacteroidota > Bacteroidia > Chitinophagales > Chitinophagaceae > Ferruginibacter. Next base: position 1,344 of record CANNJE010000057.1, on the reverse strand, counting down.
TTAAAACAACGATATGAAAAATAAACGGTCAATTTTTGGAGCAATTTTAATGGCTTCATTGATGCTTACAAGTTGCGGAGGTAGCAGATCCGTAAGTAATTATCCAGGTCTTGTTTCGACCCAAAAAAAAGAGGCAACCAGTACCGGAACTAGCGGAACTACTGGAATTACTGGAATTACCGGAACTACCGGAACTACCGGAACTACTGGAACTACTGGAACTACCGTAAAAATAGGAACACAAACATGGACTACGAAAAATTTAGAGGTAGTTAAATTTCGCAATGGCAACCCCATACCACAAGCAAGAACCCTTGAAGAATGGAAAAAAGCGAAAGATAACAAACAGCCTGCCTGGTGTTATTATGACAATGATCCTGCCAATGGCACCAAATATGGAAAATTGTACAATTGGTTTGCAGTAAACGACCCTCGGGGTTTAGCACCTGCGGGCTATCATGTACCTACCGATGCCGAGTGGACAAAACTGACCGTCTTTTTAGGCGGTGAAAATGAGGCCGGTGAAAAAATTAAAAGCGCAAGTGGTTGGAATGAAAACGGCAACGGCACCAATAGAAGCGGTTTCGTAGGTCTTCCTGGCGGCTATCGTAACGTTTTTGATGGTACATGCTACTTTCTTAACAACAGTGCTGTCTGGTGGAGTGCTACGGAGATCAATACTACGACTTCCTGGTATCGCAGCCTAGACTACGACGGTGGCGCTATCTATAGAGAGCCCGATGATATGGGATGCGGATTATCTGTGCGTTGCATCAGGGATTAATTTTTGCGATAAGAGAGCGCAGCCCCAAACTTGTTTGAGCGCTGCCGAACGATGCAAAAATCATGTCAATAGGACAGCTATATAGATATAACATTTTTTGCTAATAAACTTAAAATGTAAGCTAAATAACGCCGTAGCAGCTGCTAAATACGATCTACAATAATACAGTACAAACTCATTCCCTATTAAAACATCTACAGTAAACGGCCCTTGTTTTAGGATACTTTTATCCCAAAATAGGGGCCTTTATTTTTTACGCCATTGCAGTGGTGCTAACCCAATAGAGCGGCTTCTAATTTTGAGCCGCAGGTGAAAACAACTGCAGCGGCGAAAATATCGGATGCCGCAGGTGATAACAACTGCGGCGGCCCGTGCCTCGGTTCGTGTCTGCACGAACCGAAATAACAGGTTGTGTCTTGTCCTAAAATAGGTTTACACAAATACAATGTAAATGTATACACAACAAGACGTCGTTCGAAGGACTTTTTACAGTCAAGAACTAAAGCATTTGATTTGCAAAGACCATATTGATAATGGACTTTCTTTAAGGGAATGTGTTG
>CANNJE010000056.1 GCA_947504605.1 Chitinophagaceae bacterium | reverse complement strand
TTCACTCAATATATAAACTGCTTAAGGAAGAAAATGGATAAAACTTTTGAAAAAGTTTGGGCTAACTGTTTAGAAATTATTAAGGACATTGTAGAATGGCAGCATTTCAAAACATGGTTTGAGCCAATTAGGCCTGTAGGGTTAAAAGAAAAAATTTTAACCATTCAGGTGCCAAGCCAGTTTTTTTATGAGTATCTTGAAGAGCATTATGTTTCGCTACTTGCGAAAACACTAAAGAGAGAATTAGGAAAGGATGCCAGGCTTGAATACAGAATAATGGTAGATAGTGGTAACAGCAAAAACAAACCATTGACTATGGATATTCCGGGTCATGGATATAAATCATATTCAAACAATGAAATGGATTTTCCGCTGGTAATAAATAATCCTGTTAAGAACCCGTTTGTAATACCGGGTTTAAAAAAGATGCAGATTGATTCGCAACTGAATCATACCTACACTTTTGAGTCCTTTATTGAAGGTGATTGTAACAGAGTTGCCAGAAGAGCAGGAAAAACAGTTGCAGAGAAACCAGGAGCTACTTCTTTTAACCCATTGGTTATTTACGGTGGAGTGGGATTGGGTAAAACCCATTTGGCTCAAGCCATCGGGAATGATGTAAAGCGCCTACATCAAAACAAGGTTGTGCTTTATGTGAGTTCAGAAAAATTCATCAATCAATTTATAGACCACGGTCGTAACAATGCTATCAACGATTTTATTCACTTTTACCAGTTGATTGATGTGCTGATTATTGATGATATTCAGTTTTTTAATCGTGCAGAAAAATCCCAGGATGCATTTTTCTCTATTTTTAATCACCTTCACCAAAGCGGTAAACAATTAATTCTTACTAGTGATAAGTCGCCAAAGGATTTGGAAGGTGTGCAGGAAAGACTGCTTAGTAGGTTTCGCTGGGGTTTGAGTGCCGATTTGCAATCGCCAGATTACGATACCAAGATTGAGATACTGGATAATAAGATGAAAAATGATGGTTTTGAAATGCCTAGGGAGGTTGTAAAGTATATTGCTTATAATATCAATACCAATGTGAGGGAACTGGAAGGCGCTTTAATATCATTGTTGGCACAATCTTCGCTTAATAAAAGGGAAATAGACCTTGAATTGGCTAAAAAAGTACTAAGAAATTTTGTAAAATCTTCTAGCAAGGAGATTACTATCGATGCAATTCAGAAAATGGTATGCGAATATTTTGATGTGCCTTATGATAAATTGCTTCAGAAGACTCGTAAAAGGGAAATTGTGCAGGCTAGGCAAATAACAATGTTCCTATCTAAGGCTTTTACCAAGAACTCTTTGAAGACGATTGGAGAGCATTTTGGGGGCAGAGATCACACAACTGTAATTCACAGCTGTCAAACTGTAAAAGACTTGATGGATACGGATAGCTTGTTTAAAGAAAGTGTGTTGGAACTACAGCAAAAAGTACAACTGGCAGCAATGTAAGACCAGCGTTAATGAATAAAAAAAAGCCGGATATTAATAATCCGGCTTTTTTGTGACTTTAGCTGAAAAAATTATAATAACTAGCCTTTAATACATTCTTTAAGAATGGAAAAAATATTTTTTTTTAATTTTAATTATCCTAAAAAGCTATACTGTCAAGGGTTATAGGTTTGTTTTAAAAATATTTCTCATCTTTTGCCATTTTGTTTTGGGTAGTATGTTTTTGAATTGTATTTTTGCTGCCCCTTAACAGGTAGTGTTAAGAGGAGAGATGCCTGAGAGGCCGAAAGGAACGGTTTGCTAAATCGTCGTACGGGTTAAACTGTACCGTGGGTTCGAATCCCACTCTCTCCGCAACAGATCTTTTAAAATTATTAGTGTGAGTGTTCCCAATAAACTCATATATGTTTTTTACCGTTCGGGATGTAGCGTAGCCCGGTTATCGCGCCTGGTTTGGGACCAGGAGGTCGCAAGTTCGAATCTTGCCATCCCGACTAAAAGCCTTTTTGATTAATTTCAAAAAGGCTTTTTTATTGGAAAGAACTCAGCCAGTTTAGAAATTATTTCATTTAATAGTGGCGTAGGAAATAATGATAATAATATCACCTTCTGATCCTTTTCGGGCAGCCGGACCATTAAGGCATACTTCACTCCTGCATCTTTTGCCTTTTATGATGTTGGTTTCTATTCGCTCACTTTTGTTCAGATTCGCAATTTGAATCTCCTCATTTTGATTCATGTTAGCAGCATCCACGAGGTTTTCATCTGTGTTGATTGGCTGTGATATTGTAGAAAGGACTGCGCTTGAAAAATAAGTAAATTGCCATTATGAATAAATTAGATGGATTTCTTTTTGCCCTTCTTGTACTGGGGGCATGCAGCCCTTCAAACCCAAAAGAACCCCATGTAAAAATCGAAACAGGTTATGGTGATATTGAAGTTGTTTTATATCCGGAAAAGGCTCCCAAAACAGTGGCTGCTTTTTTGTCTTATATTGATTCCGGGCTTTATGATAATGCTTCTTTTTACAGGGTATTAAAAAATGAAAATGTACCAGAGGAATATAATACCGGATTGATTCAGGGAGGTATTTTTAAGACCAATACTGCCAGGCAAATCAAATTGCCAGGTATAGAACATGAATCTCCAAAAATCACCGGAATCTCGCATGTGAGCGGAACCATTTCACTAGCAAGAACAACTCCTGGATCGGCAAATTCTGAATTTTTTATCTGTATTGGCGATCAAAAGCAATTTGATAGCAGTAGCAGAGGCAATTATGATGGGTTGGGGTATGCAGCTTTTGGGGTGGTGGTAAAAGGAATGGATGTTGTTTCAAAGATTCAAAATAAAAAAAGTGAGGGGGATAGTTTTATAGACAATATAAAGATTGATAGAATTAAAAGATTATAATCATGCGTGTACCTGTATCAGAGAAACACAAAATTGAATTTTATGGCTTTAAAATACAGCAAAATATTTTTGTAAAAATTTCATTATGCTGTTTATTAATTGGCTTTCTGCAGGCTTGTAGCAATACCCGCAGGGCAACCAAACCGGAGTCTGTAAATGTTGCAGAAATTAAAAGTAATGTCATTATTAAGAAAAATGTGCCTGCTAGATATATTGATGTTAAAAATGTAAACCCCGAAGATTTGGTAAAATTTGCAAAAACACTTTTAGGGGTACCCTACCAGTATGGTTCTATGAAAAAGGAAAATGGGCTCGATTGCTCAGGTTTTGTGAATTATGTTTTTAATCATTTTAAAATTGCTGTACCAAGAACTACAGTCGAATTTACAAATGCTGGAAAAGAAGTGAGCCTTCGCCAAAGCAAAATAGGCGATATCCTTTTATTCACTGGTAGTGATGCTAAAAGTGGTATTGTAGGACATATGGGTATTGTTACTGAAAATAAAAGGAACGATTTCAGATTTATACATTCGGCCTCAGGAGGAGGAGTTATTATTTCTACTTTTAATAGTTATTTTATTCCCCGGTTTGTAAAAGTGATAAGAATTTTTCCTTGATAATTTTAATACTCACTTTAAACAATTATTAAAACCTTATGTTGTATACTTGAACTTTGATTATATAAATTCGTAAATTCTATATGTTAAAATCAAAAAAAATGCTTTCAATACCAAGCCGCTTGTTCTTAGTAATGGTGATTTTTGGTTTTATGAGTGCCTGCAAAAAAGAGCTTGTTTCATCAACAATTACTAGCGTTTGGACACCCATGCCTATTATTCCTGACAGTAGTAATTTTAAAAGTTATTTAGGACTCGGGGATTCTTATACAATTGGCCAATCAGTAAATGCAGATCAAAGATTTCCTGTTCAAACTGCAGCATTGCTTACACAAAATTCTGTTCAAATGAAATTACCGGAAATAATTGCAACAACAGGCTGGACAACGGGTAATCTCATTAGTGCACTATTTAATTATACTCCTGTTAAAACATATGATTTTGTAAGTTTACTAATTGGCGTTAATAACCAATACCAAAGAAGAAGTCAGGATGAATATCGTATAGAGTTTGCCAATCTTTTAAATAAAGCAATTTTTTATGCCGGCAACAGAAAAAATAGGGTTTTTGTATTGTCTATTCCTGATTACAGTGTTACCCCTTTTGCACAAAATTCTGATACGGCCAGAATTTCTATGGAGATTAATATTTTTAACAGCATCAACAAAGAGATTACGCTGGCTAACGGTGTCACCTATCTGGATATAACACCTATTTCCAGAGAAGCAAGGACAGATGCTTCTCTAATTGCATCAGATGGCTTACATCCCTCTTCTAAGCAATATGAAAGATGGGCAGCATTGCTAGCCCCAATGATGAAAGCAGCTTTGTAAAATCCTTTATTTTCTTCTGAATAAGATAATCTTATCATTTACATTTGTCAAAATAAAAAAGCTACTTCTTCTAAGCCAGCAATTGCTATATGATACGACTAGAACCTTTTACCCAAGATGATTTTGTCCAACTAATAGAGTGGATTAATACAGAAGAGTTACTTACCAACTGGGCAGGATCATTGTTTAGTTTTCCGCTCACACAAAGCAGCATGGAATGGTATATTGAAAAAACCAATGATTTAAAAAAATCTGATGCATTTATATATAAGGTGGTGGATCAAAATTCCGGAATAACAGTTGGTCATATTTCTTTGGGAGGCATTAGCAGAAAAAATCGAAGCGGAAGAATAAGCCGTGTTTTAATTGGCAGTGGAGATCATAAGGGGAAAGGCTATTGTAAGGATATGGTAAGGGCTATACTTAAAATAGGATTTGATGAATTAAAATTACATCGTATTAGTTTGGGGGTATATGATTTTAACAGCCCTGCTTTAAAATGTTACCAATCTTCAGGATTTTCTGTTGATGGTATAATGAGAGATATTCTTCTGTATCAGGATAAATGGTGGAGTTTAATAGAAATGAGTATACTTGAGGAAGAGTGGGAAAAGATTAAATAAAAAACCCCGGTTAAAACCAGACTTTTATTTAATGTATTGTTGAATAGGTATTGTATGAATAACAGGCTGTACATATCTTTTCCCAAATAGGAGTACATTCGCCCTTCCCTTTAATATGTTTCCAGTGGTACGGTAATTTGCTGTGAATCGGTTGCTGTTATTTACATCAATCTGATCCTGATTTTTTATAAAGGTTACTTTACTTTCTCCAAGTATTTCCCAACCTTCTTCAAAAAGCATTCAAATTCTGACATTATTAAACAGATATACTTTCTAAGTAAATGGATTATCTGTATGCATTTTATATAACACCGGCAAGTTGTAAACTTCTTTTTCCAATTTTTTTATATTCAACATTGTTTACAATTGGGTTTTGATGAAGTATCAGCGATACGCCAGTCTGTTTCCACCAATCGTTTTCCTGTAGTTTGGTTGCGTGAATAATTCCAATAACCCAATTGTTACTGGCTTCATTGTGCCATTCTTCAATCCACTCAAAATCGTCTTTGTTTATTTTTTCAAGATCATCCGCACTTACAAATATTTTTAAAAAGTAATCGTTGGTTAAGGTTAGTTTATTTGGTTGAAGGTATTTTTTGTATTCGTATTTATAATCGTATCTCAATGCCGAAATATCACTTAAAACTGCAGCAGCAGTAGGATAGGCGCCAGCACCTTTCCCCTTGAAGAAATGTTTGTCGGCAAAACTGCTTTCCGTTATCAATCCATTAAACTCATTGGAAACATTGGAAAGTTCATCATTGGCTTCCACAAATTGGGGTAATACAAATGCTGCTAATTGATTGTTATTTATTTTCTGTGCGGTGGCTACTAGCTTTATTTTAAGATGTTTTTCATGAGCAAGTATGGTATCAGTTTTTTTGATGGAAGTAATGCCATTGTAAATAAAATCATTCGGGGTAGCAATATTGCCAAATGCATGTGCTAGTAAAATCGTTAGTTTATTAGCAGCATCGTGTCCTTCAATATCCAATGAAGGATCGCTTTCTGCAAAACCCAGTTGCTGTGCCTGCAATAAAGCATCTTTAAACGAAAGGTCATTCTCGAATATTTTGGTTAAAATATAATTGGTACTGCCATTTACAATTCCTTTTACAGAAGTGAGTAAATCATTATCGTAATATTCTTCCAAGTTGCGAATGATGGGGATACTTGCACAACAGGAGCCTTCATATAGAAAGGCCGTTTTATATTCATGTTGAAGCTGTAACAATTCTTCAAAATGAGCGGCAATCATTTTTTTATTAGCACTCACTACCGCTTTCCCCTTTTTTAGGGCAGCTTTTACAATTTCATAGGCTGCATCAGCATCATCAATTAATTCTACAATTACATTAATACTATCGTCATTCAATAATTCTTCTGAACTGGTTGTAAAATGGTTCTGAGATATTGCTCTTTTTTTGTCAGGAGTTTTAATGCATATTTTTTTTATACTGGCCTGTAGTGCAGGTGTAGATTGCAGCACGTCGTACAGGCCTTTTCCAACTACGCCAAAGCCAAAGAGGCCAAGGGTTAGTGGTTTCGATACAGGTAGGGATGGTTTGTTGATATTCGTTGACATAATTAATTTTCTATAATGCTGAAATATTTTATTTTGTAAAAGTGTGCGACGCCACTAAAGTGGAGTTATGTACTTATGCTGGTTACCAAATTGTTTTTATGAGAAAATGTAGAATTGTTTTCCAAGTGTATAAAAGCTGCTTTTAGATCTTCAATTAGATCTTCGGCTTCCTCCAGACCTACACTTAGCCGAATTAAACTGTCTGCAACACCTGCTGCTCTTCTTTTGTCAGCAGGGATAGATTTATGTGTCATGTTAGCTGGATGCGAAACCAGACTTTTTATTCCTCCCAAGCTTTCAGCAAGTTTAAAATATTGAGTAGAAGTTACAAATTTTATTGCGGCATCTTCCGTATCTGTTTTTAGGGTAAATGAAACGATGCCTCCAAAACCCTTGCTTTGTTTTTTGGCAATTTCATGATTCTGGTGTGAAGCAAGCCCGGGATAAAATACTTTTTGTACGGCCGGATGTGTCTCTAAAAATTCTGCTACAGCCTGCGCATTGCGGCTATGTTGTTGTATGCGAAGATGAAGTGTTTCAATACCTCTGATGACTAGCCAGCTGTCAAATGGGCCAAGAATGGCGCCAGTTGCATTTTGCAAAAATTTAATTTTCGCTCCCAGTTCTTTTTCTTTAGCCACTACAATGCCGGCAATCAAATCGCTGTGGCCTCCCAGGTATTTGGTAGCACTGTGTACTACAAGATCAGCTCCCAGCGTGAGTGGCTGTTGAAGGGCGGGGGATGCAAAAGTATTATCCACGCAAAGTAAACAGGCATTGTCTTTTGCAATACTTGCAATAGCTTTAATGTCACTTATTTTAAGTGTTGGATTGGTGGGTGTTTCAAGCCATATTAGTTTGGTGTTGGGTGTAATGGCATTTAAAACATTGTCAACATTTGTGGTGTCAACATAATTTACTTTGATGCCAAATTTTTCATACACTTGAGTAAACAGGCGAAATGCTCCTCCGTAAATATCATCTACAGCAAGAATTTCATCGCCCGTTTTCAACAATTTTACTACTGCATCAATGGCTGCTAAACCGCTGCCAAAAGCTGCGGCTACCTGTCCTTTTTCCAGCGTAGCAATTAGGGTCTCCAATGTTGCCCTGGTTGGATTATTAGAGCGGGCATAGTCGTAACCCCGGTTTACGCCTGGGGCTTCCTGCACAAATGTGCTTGTTTGATAAATGGGTACGCTAAGCGCTCCTGTCAAGGGATCGGTTGGGATGCTGTGAATGAGTTGTGTTGCGTTGCTCATAATTTTTTTGATTTGTCGCTGCAGGAATTTTTCTGCAGCAGATGAAAAAATAAAATTTAAGCACTTATAAGAGGAATCCTTAGAAAATTATCGGAGGCCATTTTGTTTAATCAACCTCCTTGGTTGATAGAAACAAAAAAGCTCATCCGATAAATCAGATGAGCTTTGAATATGGTTAATATTTTGAGGCTATATATCTGACTTATCTGTCTCAACATTGCTGTTAAGATGGAATTGGCACCTTTTTCAAACCGGAGTTTGAATAGGTTGTCAAGGCTTCAACGGGCCATTACCCTCTGCCTTTCTTGATAAGTGAATGATTAAAGAACTGGTACAAAGATATGAGCAGAATAATTTATCAACCAAATAAAAATTTTAAAAATGCGATGCAGGCATTGTTGTAATTGACTTTAAAATCAATACAGGGTTGAATTTGAGAGATTTAAATTTTTTTTAATCTTTTTGCAAATCCTCCTCCTGAGGGTGGGTAGATTTTTGGAAAATCTATCTTTTTTCCTCAGCTTTGTAATTGCCTAATTTTTTTACCGGGTTTAAACTGTCTTTCAATTTATTCTAATTTCTGAATTATATTTTGAAACCGCCTAACAATCCGACGCCTTGTTTGTTTGTATCTTTACCACAAGGAGTAAAAAAATGACTACAAAAAAGACAACGGCAGTTGCGGCAAATAATACGGAGGAATTTATTGAAGTGTTTGGTGCAAGAGAGCACAACTTGAAAAATATTGATATAAAAATTCCAAAAAACAAATTGGTAGTTTTTACCGGTGTGAGCGGTAGTGGAAAATCTTCGCTGGCTTTTGACACCATCTACAACGAAGGTCAGCGTAGGTATATGGAGAGTTTTAGTGCTTATGCCAGGCAGTTTGTGGGTGATATGGAGCGTCCTGATGTAGATAAGATTACTGGTCTTTCTCCCGTAATTTCAATAGAACAAAAAACCACTAATAAAAATCCACGAAGTACAGTTGGAACCATAACTGAAATCTATGATTTTCTCAGGTTGTTGTATGCACGTGTAGGTGAAGCCTATAGTTACAATACCGGAAAAAAAATGGTGAAGTTTAGTGAGGAAGAAATTGTCTCATCCATTGCCACAAAATTTAAGAATAAAAAAATTAGTTTGCTGGCACCGCTAGTGCGTGGTCGTAAAGGTCATTATAGAGAATTGTTTGAGGATATCAGAAAAAAAGGATTTCTAAAAGTGAGGGTCGATGGTGAAGTAATGGATCTTACAGCAAGGATGCAGGTGGATCGTTATAAAATTCATGATATAGAAGTAGTGGTAGACCGAATGCAGGTTACGCCGGATATGAAACTGAGATTAAGCCAAAGTGTACAAAAGACGTTGGCTATGGGAAAAGATCTCTTGTTTTTACTTATTAATGATGATAATAAAGTTGTTCAGTATAGTAAACAGTTGATGTGTATAGATACTGGTATTAGTTACGAGGAACCTAGCCCCAATGCATTTTCTTTTAACTCACCCTACGGAGCTTGTCCTGCATGTAAAGGGCTTGGTACAGTGTACCAGGTAAATATGGATGCAGTGATACCAGACTGGAATGTGAGTGTAAATGATGGAGGCATTGCGGCCTTGGGAGAAGAAAGAGAGGCTCATGTATTTAAGCAGGTACAACAACTGGCCAAAAAACATAAAATATCTTTGGATAAGCCAATAAAAGATCTTCCTGCAAAGGCAATGAATATTTTGTTGTTTGGCAAAGAGGAGATAGGTGAGGAAGATGAAAAAGAAGTGGATATGGATGTTTCGCAGGACGGGTCTGTTTATTACGAAACAGAATATGAGGGCATCATAAATATGCTTAAACGTTGGTTTTCTTCACCCAGTACTACAGAAGCCATGAGGGACTGGGTAGAGAAATACATGAAACTAAAAATATGTGAAACTTGCATTGGTACAAGGCTTCGTAAAGAAAGTCTTTGGTTTAAAGTGGATGAAAAAAATATTGCTGAGCTGAGCGAAATGGATCTTGATCATTTATTTGTTTGGTTTGAAGGGATAGAAAAAAGAATCAATGAAAAACAAAATACCATTGCCAAAGATATTTTGAAAGAGATCAGAGAACGTTTGACTTTTATGTTGAATGTTGGACTGACATATCTCACTTTATATCGTCCATCCAGGAGTTTGAGTGGCGGTGAATACCAGCGTATAAGATTGGCTACACAGATAGGGTCACAATTGCAGGGGATTACCTATATTTTAGATGAACCCAGTATTGGTCTACACCAAAGAGACAATCAGCGGCTTATTACCGCTTTGCAAAACCTTAGGGATATTGGCAACAGTGTGTTAGTGGTAGAACATGATAAAGACATAATGCTTGCGGCCGACTACCTGATTGACATTGGTCCAAAGGCGGGCATCCATGGTGGTGTTGTTGTGGCTGCCGGTACGCCAGAAGAGGTGTTAAAATCCGGTTCGGAAACTGCTCAATATCTTAGTGGAGAAAAAAATATTCCTGTTCCCGCAGAGATTAGAAAGGGGAGCGGTAAATCAATTGAATTAAAAGGGGCATCCGGAAATAATTTAAAAAATATAAATGTTGATTTCCCTTTGGGAAAATTGATATTGATTACGGGTGTGAGTGGTAGTGGAAAATCCACATTAATCAATGAAACACTTTATCCTTTGATGAGTCATTTCTGTTATGGTTCTAAAGGAGAAGCCCTTACTTATAAATCGATAAAGGGTTTGGAGGAGATTGATAAAGTGATTGAAATAGATCAAAGCCCAATTGGCAGGACTCCAAGAAGTAATCCGGCAACTTATTGCGGATTTTTTACTGATATCAGAACATTGTTTGCAGCGGTGCCCGAAGCAAAAATAAGAGGGTATAATGCGGGTCGTTTTTCATTTAATGTAAAAACTGGCAGGTGTGATGTATGTGAGGGCGGAGGTATGCGAGTGATAGAAATGAATTTTTTACCGGATGTGTATGTTCATTGTGAAAAATGCAATGGTAAAAGATATAACAGGGAAACACTGGAAATTCGCTACAAAGGGAAATCTATCAGCGATGTATTGGATATGACAGTGGATGAAGCTGTAGAATTTTTTAGTGCCGTGCCATTTATTTATCGAAAAATAAAGGTCTTACAGGAAGTCGGGCTTGGTTATATTACGTTGGGGCAAAGTGCAGTAACCCTAAGTGGAGGAGAAGCACAGCGAGTAAAACTGGCTACTGAGTTGGGGAAAAGAGATACAGGTAAAACATTTTATATTTTAGATGAGCCAACTACCGGTCTGCATTTTCAGGATATTCAGCATTTGCTTGATGTATTAAATAAACTGGTAGATCGGGGAAACACAGTTCTGGTAATAGAACACAATATGGATATGATAAAAGTTGCAGACCATATTGTTGACATCGGGCCTGAGGGTGGAAGTGGCGGAGGCAAAGTTTTATACCAGGGCGCTCCAAAAGGTATGTTGAACGTTAAAGAAAGTTTCACAGCAAAATATTTAAAAGAGGAATTAAAATAACCTGCAATGAGTACAGACAATCCCGGTAATTTTTTCAGGTCTGAAGATTTTGATAATAACGAGGAAGATGGAGTGGAAAACTGGAAGCCGATTAAAATGAATGGAAGGGCTTTGTATAAAAAGGCTATAGATATTTTAAATATCACTCAAACCATTTGTGATTTGATGCCTGATGAAGAGTATGAAGAAATGACCAAAGGGCTCATGCTTTCAAATGCAATGATTATTCCTGCGAAAATACATGGAGCCATGGCTGTAGATAATGTTTACAGCATGATGATGGAAAATGCGGTTATTATTAAAGTAAATATTTGCGAGTTAAAAGCACAGTTATGGGCCTGTGATGAAATTCATGGCATTGAAAAAAAATATACCGAGGTTTTAAAAGAGGAGATCAAAATTTTTAAAGCATTGTTTATCGATTGGGTCGGTTCTTTTGAAAAGGAAAATGATCTGCCTGATGACTGGCACCTTTTTAATGATCCTGATAGTTTTTCTGGAGATGATGAATCCTTTAATGCTAATGATGAAATTTAAATAAAAAAGCCATGGAAAATTTCCCATGGCTTTTTTAAATTAATTATAATTATTTTTTTAATAATGCAAAGAATAGTAACGAAGTTAAAAATTGTGGTTTCAGGGGTTCTCTTTGTTTTGCTTCGTATATGACTATACTTAGTTTTTCAAAGGATTGACTTCTGTTGTATACTTTGCAATTATTAATCAATCATAATTAAGACAATTTTTATTTCAGGGTTAAATATTTATATCAATAAAAATGAGGGCATCTGGTTTGGCGGGCAGCATTCCTTTCAGAGCTGCTTCCATATATTTGTCCAAATCTGATTCCTACTTTTAAAACAGTAGAAAAATAAGCATCCATATTTTTAGCATTTCCCCGCTGCTCTCCCGGAATTGTTCTATTACCTGGTGTAGTCAAAGAATTTGTTTTGTCATGAATCTTTCTTGCAATAGAAGCATCCTGTACTGATAAATAGTTGTCAAAATAAATAGGATCAATATAAGTTGTACTTAAATCATCTATATAATCTGTAAAGGTTTTCCTGTATAAAAATTCAGTTCCAATGGTTACCCTGTCACTCAGGTCATATTTTAGACCAAAACCCATTGGAATATTTATCTGTGTTAGGTTATAAATTTTTCTACTGGGATATTCTGTCATTCCCTGACCTTCGGTACGTAATGGTTGTAAATTATACCATGTCTTTGTGCCATTAGAAGCTGTAAGAGAACCCTGTGGGTTAAAATTAAAAACACCTACTCCTAATACTCCATATGGTTTTAGTCGTGGGTTATAATCATCATATAAATTAAACATCATTAAAGGATACAATTCAACTGCTGCGTATGCTTCCCAAACTTTGCTTTTAAAATCAAGGTTGCGTTCTTTTCTATAAGTTTCATGCTCACCATCGGTGTTGATAATGTCATCTTTTCCGGAAACATAAGTTATTTGTCCGGCAACTCTAAATCCAAGCCAATCTGTTGGGTAAACACTGATAAAGGCACCCTTCATCAATTTTGTTTCTTCCAGATTCAAATCTTTTAGAAAAGCACTTCCCCTACCGTAGTTTCCTCCAAGGTCGCCAAGAAAGAAAGTAGGGCCAAAGTTTAATCCGGCTTCAATTTTTAATTTTTCGTTTCCCAAAACGAGATGTTGGGAAAAGGTTCTTGTGTGTAGAAAAACCATGCAGATTAGGGCCAGCATTGCTTTACACAGAAGGTTAGGTAAATAAGGTTTCATCAGATATTAAGTTTAGTCTTTCATTAGTTTGATGGATAAATGTTAACTCTAAGAGCCAACACTATATATCAAACGAAGACCTTAACAAAATATTGTATGATTATAAACCTATAAAGTATGAATCATCGTAATATGAGGGATGCCATCTTCTAAATAACCATCGCCAATGGCTTGAAAACCAAGCTCTGAGTAAAATTTGAGTAAATATTGTTGGGCACCAATTTTTATGTCGGGAACATTAAAAAGCGCATAAGTTTTTTTAATGGCTTTTTGCATTAAAATTTTCCCATATCCATCCATCCTATGAGCCGGGTGGGTAAGTACACGCCCAATGCTGGCTTGCGGGTAAGCGGGGCAAGGAGGAAGTATTCTGCAATATGCCAGCAACTGATTTCCTAACCAGCCACAAAGATGATAGGAACCAAGGTCTCTGCCATCAGCATCCAGGTAAACACAGTTTTGTTCTACCACAAAAACTTCACTTCTCAATCTGAGAATGGAGTATAATTCGGATACTGTCAGCTCCTCCATTTTTTTACAAATCCATATCGGCTCGTTCATCATAAACTTGTATTATTCATTTTAAATTCCATAACAGCAGCAATTCCATTAGCTCTTTTTTTTGCCAGTTCTGTTATCGGACCTACATACATATTATCTATGGTAATATTAAAAAGCATCAGCCAGGTTTCAAAATGTTTTTTTTGTAAAGGGAAAATACTATTTAAATGATAGTGTGCTTCCATTGCATTGTTTTTGTAAACAGGATTGTCAAGTAATATGGTTTCCCAAAAATCAGTAATCAAGGGTATATGTTTCTCCCAATTCATTTTTACAATATCTGTAAAAATAATTCCGATCGTTTCATCCTTCACTACTTTTTCATAAAAAGCCCGAATGAATAAATCAATATCTTCCCTGTTTGAAATATCGGTTTTGTCTTGCATAATGTAGTGAATATGGTAAAATGAAAATATTTAATACTGGTATTTTTCTTTCCATCTTTCTTTTAAAAATTTTCTTATTTCTTCTTCCCTGCTATTTTTCTGTGGTATGTAAAAAGCCCTTCCATCAATTTCTGCCGGCAAAAATTGCTGCAAAACAAAGTTGTTTTCAAAGTTATGGGCATATTGATAATCTTTACCGTAATCCATTTGTTTCATCAATTTCGTAGGTGCGTTTCGCAGGTGAAGGGGTACTGCCAGGTCGCCTTGTTTTCTTACAACTGCCAAAGCTTCGTCAATAGCCAGATACGAGGCATTGCTCTTGGAAGAAGTAGCCAGGTATATTGCACATTGCGAAAGGATAATTCTGCTTTCGGGATAACCAATCATACTCACTGCCTGAAAAGTACTTGTTGCCAATAGTAGGGCATTTGGGTTGGCATTACCAATATCTTCACTGGCAAAAATGAGCATACGTCTGGCAATGAATTTTACATCTTCTCCTGCTTCTATCATTCTAGCCAGCCAGTACACGGCACCGTTAGGGTCGCTTCCCCTCATACTTTTTATAAAGGCAGAAATAATATCATAATGTTGTTCTCCTTTTTTATCATAAAGAGCAATACGCTGTTGTGCAATTTCCATTACAGCTTCATCGGTAATTACTGCATTATCTCCCATTACATCCGTTACAAGATCCAGCAGGTTTAATAATTTTCTGGCATCTCCGCCCGAAATTCTAATGAGTGCTTCTGTTTCCTTGAGCTCAATATTTTTTTTATTTAAAACAGTATCACCGGTAATAGCATGTTGTAATAAATGATTCAAGTCATTTTTATCCAATGCTTTTAAAATGTAAACCTGGCAGCGGCTTAGCAATGCACTGTTTACTTCAAATGAAGGATTTTCTGTAGTAGCGCCAATTAAGGTAATGATGCCTTTTTCAACTGCGCCGAGCAAAGCATCCTGCTGCCCTTTATTAAACCGATGAATCTCATCTATAAATAAAATAGCGCCAGGTTTTGTTTTGGCAATTTCAATAATTTCTCTCACCTCTTTCACGCCGGCAGAGATCGCACTGAGCTGATAAAAGGATTGTTTTAAACTATGTGCAATGATGTTGGCAATGGTTGTTTTACCTACACCAGGCGGGCCCCATAAAATCATAGAAGGTATTTTACCATTTTCTATGGCGGTACGAAGGATACTTCCTTTTCCTGTAAGCTGTTGTTGCCCTGTTAATTCGTCCAGTGTACTAGGACGCATTCTTTCAGCAAGTGGTGCAGTATTCATACGTTAAAGTTACATCCGTAAGTGTTATTTGCGATTGGCCTTTTCTATAAATGGAAGAATATCATATAAAATCACTGGCTTTTGTTCATTGTCAAGATTTATGACGATTGTATAACCCTGTGGACCACCTGCCGGAATTAATGCGTTGATTAGTTTTTGCTGATCACTTTCAATTCGCTGCCCGGTTTCCTCATTCCATATTTCTTTGCTTGTAAGGCAGCCCATAGTGGGTGTTAGTGGAAAGTAGGGTTCCGAAGCATAATAGGTTGGGCTGATGGTTGTGCCATGAATGATGATCTCTGAGCGACCGGCTTTGCCTGCATAATAACTCTGGTACATTGGATAATAATCCTTTAGCTCAGTTGGTAACAGGTTACGGTAATACTGAATATTCCAACTTGTATCTGTGATGCTAGAGTCGGCATAAAAATGTTGCGCTGGTTTTTCAAATGGCATAGAAAGTTGCACGTTTACAGTAGGGCCAATAAAACCATTCATCGAAACATCATATCCCTTCATCCTGAAAATCCCTTCAGGGGTACTGCCATTGGTTAAATAACCCGGCAAGTTACTGCTGCTCCGAGCCAGTTGGGGTACAGAAAAATACAGGCCATTGCTGTCTTTTATAAAATTGCCATTTGCATCTCTTACCATTACCAGGCCTGGATAATTCCTGTTTTTTCTTTGAAAACTATATACAACAACATGGCCGGGCAAATAATCTTTTTGCAATAACCCTTCAATTGCCGCAGGTATGAAGGGTTTGTTAAACTGTTCTATCTGATAAAGCAATTCCTGTAAAATAGGATTCTCGGGATCCAACGCCAATTGTTGTTTTGTTTTTACAGAAAGAAAATTTCCATCTTCCGTTGCATGGCTGCTGTTTAAAATATAGGCGGCACACATGGCAAATAATTTTGCATTGCCGGTCTGCATCAGCAATAATTTTACGGGCTGATAATATTTGTTAGGGTAGTTGCCGTATAGTAATTCCAATGCTGCTCTTTGAAAAGTTTCAGATCTGCCATGCATCAAGTCTGCGGCAGTATCAATCCTTTGATTAACCCAAAGTGATTTGTATTGCAGGAATTCTAATGCTCCAAATGCACCTTGCCAGTCTTCTTCTGTGGAGTCTGTAAGGGAAGAAGATAGATTTTTGTTAATGGTATTTTGTACAAGGTTTTTATGCATTTTTTCTCTATTGGCTTTTAAAGTGCCTTTAAAGTACAATTGCGAAAAACCAGCAGAGGATAAAATCCCAAATAATATAAATAATATAAATGACTTCATTAATCGTTTAAATGTAGGCTATAAAATTTCTCAAAGTTATTGGAATTATTAAAAGGCATTAAGGAACATGTACCGATATAAATGCCTGTATCTTGCTGTAAGCGTTGGAATAAGTTGAATTGTCCCAGTCTCCATGACCAGCACTGGGATAAAAAACATACTGATTGGCTATACCAGCAGCGGTTAATTTATTTTGAAGGGCTACTGATTGTTGTGGGTCTATCAATGGATCTGTTCCACCCTGCAACAATATTGTTGGCATGGCAGTGCTGCTGCTAATAAAATGAATAGGGCTTGAGTTGCTGTATATCAAGGGATCCTGTGCTGGTGTTTTGCCAATAGCCTGTGCTAGTAAAATAGAAAGCAGCACATTGCCGCCTGCAGGATGGTTATACATTTCGAGCATATCACCGGGTCCAAAAAAAGAAACCACCGCTTTGGCTTTTACCGGGCTGTTGTATTTATAGGCTTGCAACATGGCCAGGTGTGCGCCTGCGCTTGCTCCTGCCAAGATAAACTGATCTGAAATGCTGTATTCATTTCTTTTGGAGTAAATAAATTCTACTGCTGCTTTTATATCCATCTCCTGTGCAGGAAAAAGATTATTTGGGGTGGCAGATAAACGATAATTGATGTTAAAAATAGCAAAATCAGGAAATCTTCTTTTTAATGTATCTACGGTAGGTAAAAACAAAGGATCATTTTTATCTCCTGAAGTCCAGCCGCCACCATGAATGAGTACGATTACTTTGGTGCTGCCAGTATTTCTGTTGGCTGGTAAATAAATGTCCATTGCCTGAGCGGTACTACTGCCATAAGCCACATTAAACAGTGTTTGTGCAGAGCCGGAGTTGCCAGTGTTTTTTTCCTTTGTGCAGGAATTAAAAAATAGGGAAACAAACAGTAGCGCCAAAAAAAAACTATTTTTCATATAAAAAATTATGATGAAAAGATATTTAAAGTTCTGTTAAGGAAATATAAAAAAAAGCCTGCCAGTTTTAAGGGCAGGCGCTTAAATTATTTGAAGGATCTGCTTTTATGCTTTCAGATCCAGTTTTATCTGCAACTCTTCAAATTGTTTGGCATCGATAGTGCTTGGAGCATCTATCATCACATCTCTGCCGCTATTGTTTTTTGGGAATGCAATAAAGTCACG
>CANNJE010000055.1 GCA_947504605.1 Chitinophagaceae bacterium | reverse complement strand
CCTGTTGCGCTTAATGCTGCAATTAAGAGTGCAACTCCAGCTCTTATGTCTGGGCTGGTCATTGTAATTCCTCTAAGCTGTGTTTCTCTTTCAAGGCCGATTACAACTGCACGGTGAGGATCACATAAAATAATTTGCGCACCCATTTCTATTAGTTTGTCTACAAAAAACAACCGGCTTTCAAACATTTTCTGATGAATAAGTACACTTCCTTTTGCCTGTATGGCTGTTACAAGAACAATACTCAACAGATCGGGTGTAAAGCCCGGCCAGGGATGATCATAAATAGTGAGCACCCCACCATCCATATATTTTTGAATTTCGTAATAATCTTGTGCTGGCACATGAATATCATCTCCCTTAATGTTGATTTCGATACCCAGTTGTCTAAATTTTTCAGGGATAACTCCCAAAGATGCAACACCTGCATTTTTGATGGTAATATCACCATGTGTCATTGCAGCGAGTCCGATAAAACTTCCTACTTCAATCATATCTGCCAGCATCGTATGCTCTGTACCACTCATTTCTTTTACTCCAGTTATGATGAGCATATTGCTACCAATTCCTTCAATCTTTGCCCCCATTCTGTTTAACATCTTACAAAGCTGCTGCAGATATGGTTCGCAGGCTGCATTATAAATAGTGGTAGTACCGGTGGCCATTACAGCCGCCATTAATATATTGGCTGTACCTGTTACACTGGGTTCATCTAGTAAAATAAAAGTTCCTTTTAGTCCTGTAGTTTCTAAAGCAAAAAAACTGCTTTCGCTATGGTAGTGATAGGTTGCTCCTAGTTTTTCAAAACCTGAGATATGTGTATCTAGTCTTCTTCTGCCTATTTTGTCGCCCCCAGGTTTTGGTAAATAAGCTTTTTTAAATCTTGCAAGTAGAGGACCGGCAAGCATTACAGAGCCACGAAGTCTTGCACTTTTTTTATGATAGTCGTCGCTTTGAAGATATTCAACATTTACATTATTTGCTTTAAAACTGCAGGTATGGCGGTCAATACGGTTGATGGCTACATTCATTTCTCCCAGTAATTCTATCAGAAGATTTACATCTATGATATCCGGGATATTATGAATGATTACTTCTTCTGCAGTGAGTAATACTGCACTAATGATTTGCAACGCTTCATTCTTAGCACCCTGTGGTGTTATTTCACCCGAAAGCCTGTTTCCACCCATTACTTCGAATATGCTCATTGGTTACCCTTTATTTATTTGAATAGAACAAACCTAAATAAAAAACCCTGATGTCTTATTAAACAGCAGGGTTTTTTATTAGATGAAACATCACATGTCGCACATCTCTTAGTATCTCTTTTTAAAATTTCTGTTGTTGTTACTTCTGTTATCTCTTCCTCCAGCATCTCTTCCTCCAGCATCCCTGCTTCCTCCGCCTGGCCTGTTACGGTTATCTCTGCTGCTGTTTCCCTGCTGCTGACTACCGCGGCTGTCTCTTCCTCCATCCCTGCTGCCAAAGTTTTTGCGGTACTGGTTCCGCCCAGTTGAACTGCTACCATAATCATTGTCCGGACGATTGTCTGTTCGGTGTTTTACAAAAGGTCGGTTATTAAATTCCAACTCACCTTTTGTCATGGTATTCAATTCCTGCTGTATGGTATCATCATGAACCAATTCTTTATGCCAGTTGCTGTAAGTCAATTTCATGTAATAGGCAATCGCATTTGCAAAGCCCTGTCTCTTTTCAGGGTTTTCTTCTTTTAATGCTTTCTCCATTACAACTTCAATATTTTTTCCAAGATGGTTATAGCGGGGATGACTTTTTGGATATTTTAATCTTTCAGGTTTTGCTCTTAAAGTTTCTCTTGTTGGAATAGGATAAGGGCTTTCTACATCCAATTTAAAATCACTGATTAGGAAAAGATGATCCCATAATTTATGACGAAAATCCTCCACATTTTTTAAATGCGGGTTTAATGTTCCCATCAGTTCTATCACCACATATGCGTTCCTTTGCCTTTGCTCTTTATCTTCTATAGTTAATAAATTTTCAATCATTTTTTGAATATGTCTGCCATATTCTTTCATGATAAGGTGGTTGCGTGTTGTATTGTATTCCATATTCTCTACGTTCATCATATTAGCAAATGTAAGTGGTAAAAGGGTACAAACCAAGTGCAGAGGGCTATTTAACGGTTAGGATTTCTTACCCCGAAAAGTAAAATTATTATTTGGAGCGGTATATATGCAATAATTAATTACTATTAAAAGATTAAGGGCAAATAAAATGAATTTTACTGGATAGGTAGTTTAAAGTGGCTTTAAAAAGGAAGTGCCCGGTATTAACCGGGCACTTCGCAAATAAATACTCTAAGTTGATTATTTATTGTTTAATCAATTGTTCGTTAAATATGAGGTCATTTACCAATATCCTTAAAAAATAGGTGCCGGCACTTAGTTTAGAGGGTGCCATTATTTCTGTAACACTGCTATAAACCAATTGTTGGGTATTCATTACCAGTTTACCTGTAGCATCATATAATTCAAAAATCGTATTGTTCTGTGGAGCTTCTGTAAAAACAATTTTCACTTTGTCCTTAAATGGATTACTTACACTAACAACTTCCAATTGTGACCCGTTGGTCTTTTTGATTGCAACAATGTTTGAGTAGGAACTTCTTCCATCCAAATCAATTTGCTTTAACCTGTAAAACTGAATAACACTCAATTTGGCAGCATCAGTGAATAAATAGTTTCTAGTTACGGTAGAGTTGCCTGCTGCAGCAACATTACCAATTTTAGAAAAACTTATGCCGTCAAAACTTTTTTCTATATCAAATCCACGGGTATTAAATTCTGATGAAGTAGTCCAGTTTAGTACAGAAGCATTGTTTTTTTCATAACCATTAAAAGATAAAGCTGTAATTGGCAGCGGAGATGAAGGAACGCCTACACCAAAGCCTGAGAAAGATGTATTATTAAAAACTCCTTTTATTACATAGCTGGTACCAAAAGCTGTATTGGTAGATCCTACTACCATCACATCACTAGTATATGGTGTCGAAGGGCTTACATTAGGAATGTAATGCCCATTCGTTACTTTAACCATTTGCGCACTGTTAATACTCTGGCCTGTTGCGGTCTGCCAGCCATTTACTTCACTTGCTGTGTAGTACAAAGAAATTTCATAACTGCCAGTTGCAGTACTGTTAGTTGGTATAACTTTTAGTGATTTTGAAAACAGGTAATTAGCCGGACTGTTATTCCAGAATTGCACTGCTGATGTGCCTTGCCTGTCTATAACAAATTGAGTACATCCATAATCAAAGCTGGTCAAATTTTTAACCTTTGCCATTAATTTGTTAGAAGCATTTAATATATAGACTTCTGCATTAGGGCCTAAACTTGTGGTGTAAGTAGCATTTAAATTTGTTTCGGGTGATGGGCCATTTACATTCATAGTAAACAGCACATCAGGCCTATATACGCTTGATGCAGTAGAAGTGGTGAAACCGCAACCGTTGCCTGTTGTTTGTCTTTGATAAACGGTAGGGGTATATCCGATAATCTGCGTTCCAAGTACTACAACATCGGTAGATAATGCAGGGTTTTCATAACAAAGTTGAACTACTATATTGGATATTCCATCCCACTGAAATGGGGTTGATAATGGAATGGATGACCATCCTGTTGTTGCAGGAGTAGTATAGGTGCCATTATATACTTGTGTAAATGTCGGAGTAATAAAAGCACTGCCTGCCGTAAAAGTTGTAGAAGAAGTATTGGCCATACTAATAGTGAAATTAGTATAGGCAGTAGGAGAAGCTGTGAAAAAGTAGTAAGAGAGATTTGTAATACTTCCTTGACCAAAACCTGCAGCAATCATATCTGATGCGAGGTAAAGATTTTGCATTTTCTCCTGGCTTGCGGTAGCACCTTTAAAAATACCGGAAGTTGCAAGTTGAGTGCTAAGTATACCCAGTGAATTGGTAACTACATTAACTGCTACAGGAGCAATATCATTGTCATTAATATAAATAGAGGTTAACTGTCCTGATGATGCGGAAGTTACACCTGTGCCACTGATAGTATAGGATATTAATAATGTTTCATTTTGCTCAATCACTACATCATCAAAAATTCTGACAGTTATATTTTTGATAGCATTATCTCCATTAATATAATTTAAGGTGGGAGTTAAAATCTGGTAGTCCTGCCCATTTTCTGTAGTACCCGATCCGCTAAAAGTTAGAGTGGCATTGCCAATTGCACTGCCATTAATGCCTACCGGTATTGAATAGTCCTGGTATTTTGGACAGGTGCCATTAGTTCCGGTTTCTGATGTGCTAATGCCAGCATTTACAAAAAATACAGAAGCTGCCGGTGCAGAAGGGGCTACTTCGGCCCACCAGCTTGCCCATCTTGAATCGTTATCTAAAGTTCCTGTTCCATTTCTGGTATTAGCTATTTCCTGTAAGGTCCAAAATCTGCCGGTTACAGGGTCAAGACTTGTATTACTATAATCGCCCCACCTGCATCTGCCAGCGCCAAAATCTTTCCAATATGTAGCTAATCCATTTTTATATACTACCTCACTGTTCATAGAGTTTAAGGCAGTAGCAGCATTTCTAAATGAATATGCAGCAGAAACAAAGCTGGTACTGGTAGATTTGCTATAACCAATTAATACTTCTTCACTAGTATTTACAGCAATACTTGGATAAGTTCTATGCACATCTGCCACGCCATCATCTATTAGTCCATTTTGTAACACTACTCCATTGGCTTGAAGCTGCCACCATTGAATTGCAGCTCTATCTGGTGCGGATACCGGTAAAAAAACATGGTGTGCTACCCATATTTTGCCATTTACCATTACTGCATTACACATACGGTTATCTCCGGAATTTATTTTTCTAGACTCTGTTGCTTGTGGTGATGAGTTGTTATTGGTGATTCCCGAAGTTCCTGCCCAGGCTGTAGAGCCAATAGGGTAAGCAGCAGTTCCCGTATTCCAGGTAACAGATGGAATACTGCCCGTTAGTGTAGTGAGGCGAAGCGCCAAAGCACCGCCATTCCAAGCTTGTAAAATATTCATTGTATTTGTGGGAGCACCAGTTTCATAAACTGTTACCGGGGATAAACTTCCTCCCTGAGCTGTATTATTTGTAATAACCTGTGCATTTACACCGATGTTTATGGCAGACCCAGCGGTTAATGAAGCCATATCAAAAATAAATATCTGGCTTCCTGCAAATGCATTGGCTGCAACTGTAAAATTATTGGCGGCAACAACCAACCAGTTTTGATTAAAACCAACTAGCGGATAATCAAACCAGTTTGTATTGCTTGCATCAACATCAAAAGCATATCTTATCCAGTTGCCTGACGGGTCGCTTGTTTGTGATACTGCAACTAAAACTGCTGAAGTTGCTGAAGTTATTGATTGCGCAATCATAATCCAGCGATTGGTATATTTATTGAAATGGATATGCGGATCAGCTACACCACTTGGACTAACACTAGCCCAAAAGCTTGAAGCGGATACTTTTGCAATCAGTAAACCACTTTTGTCTGACACTAAAAACTCTGAATTATGAACTACCATTAAATGATTCGGCCCGGCTTCACCATGAACATCAGGCGGAATTGTGGTAGCATTATCATTTAATCCAAGAAAATTATTTGATACAGGGGGGGAAACAACGGTAGTAGTATTTGATTGATTGTTGCCCTTCAAAGAATCTGGCTGATATTTTTTGTCAGCATCTGCTGGCATAGGGAAACGAAAAGGAAGTGCTTCTTTCTCTACAGACTTTTCATTCCCAATTTTTAAGAATTTAGCTGGGGGGAAAGTTCTATCTATTTCCGCCAGTTTACTAAAATTGGCGATAGAAGGTACTGTAGTTTGAGATTTGACCGAATGCACGTTCATTATCGAAACAATAAACAGGCTTAGGTATATTTTTTTCATACGGTTGTTTTTTAAAATACTAAGTTAAATAATATTTTCTAAGATATGTTTGTGTGGAATTAAAATAAGCGTTTGCTTAACACAAAAACTGCAAATGCACCTATACTGTCTGCTGCAAAATCCCAGAGATCAAAACTTCTTCCTTCTATCCAGAAATCCTGTATAAATTCTGTAGTAAGGCCCCATAGAGCAATAGCAATGGTTATTTTAAGAAAAATTTTCTTTTTCGAATTTTGCGAAATAACTTTTTGAGCTATAGGTTTCATGAACAAATATGCCATTAAACCAAAGATAAAAATATGAATGATTTTGTCAAAATTGACGAGTTCGGTCCAGCTGCCAAGTTTGGGTAAATCTTCTCCAGGGGTACAAAGTAATACTAGCACAAATAACCACCATAAAATGGCCGGAATAAAGCTATAAAAAAAAGGTTTTATGAATGTCATGCAATAAATAGCCGGTTTGGGGCTAATGTAAATAGGGAGCAGGAGTTTTTTTAAGAAGCGGTAAGACGAAAAAAAATCATTAAAAAGGGCAATCAGTTTTTGTCTTACCGCTATTGTTTATTTTAGCTTACTAAAGATTCATATGCCGCAGCATCCATCAAGGAGTCAATGGTTGCAGGATTTTCTACCGTCATTTTTACCATCCAGCCTTCTCCATAAGGATCACTGTTTACCAGTTCAGGGTTTGCTTCAAGTGCGGGATTTACTTCTGTAATGGTTCCGGCCACGGGCAAAAAAAGATCACTCACTGTTTTTACAGCTTCCACCGTGCCAAAAACTTCTTCAGCTGCCAATGTTTTACCTGTAGTGCTGATATCTACATATACAATATCGCCCAATTCATGTTGTGCAAAATCTGTAATGCCAATAGTGGCAGTATTACCATCCAAAGAAATCCATTCATGGTCCTTGGTGTATTTTAAATTAGCAGGAAAACTCATTGTTAAATTATTTATTAGTTTATAAAATTATGGACGCAAGGTATAAATTTATTTATTCACTCATAGTCCAATAGTATGAATTAAAAGAATTTTTCAAGACTACTTAAGCCTTTTGGATTTTTTAAATCCTTCATTTATTGAAGGATTTCCATCTTCATTCTTAAATCTCCGAGTGGTCTATTATTAGCATCTCTGGACACATTGGCAATTTTTCCTATTACCTCGATACCAGTTTCAACTTCTCCAAAGACCGTATAGGCTCCGTCCAAATGAGGGGTTCCACCGATGGTTTTATAATTTATTCTTTGCTCCTGGGTATATTTTACGCCCTCTTGTTGTTCCATCATATTTAATTGTTCATCTGTCCATAATTTTCCTTCCACCAAGTAAAACTGACATGCACTGCTGGCTTTTTCTGGATTGCCATCACGGGCGGCTGCCAGCACTCCTTTTTTGTGGTAAAGAGATGGTTTAAATTCTGCAGGAATTCGGCTTAGGTTGTCGCCGCCATTACCCAGCATAATACCCGGTTGTGCATATTTACTGGTAGGATCTCCCCCCTGTATCATAAACTGTGGAATTACACGGTGAAAAAGTAGACTGTCGTAAAATCCTTCTTTTACCAGCTTTGCAAAATTATCTCTGTGTAAAGGGGTTGAATCAGAAAGCCTAACTATAATAATTCCGGAATCTGTACTAATCTTTATTCGTAAAGATCCATCAGCTTTAGCGACCGGGGCAACTATCTTTTTTGGAGTATTCAGCTCTGCTACAGGCTTTTTTGCAACCGTTTTTTTTGTTTGTGAGAATCCGTTGAGAGTTGAAAAAGATAAAACTAACAAAGCTGCTAAAGAAACAAAACGACATTTTTTGATCATGTTCATATTATTTTTTATTGTTGGGATAGATATAGTTTATTCGTTAAAACTAATGAGAATCATCTAACAGAAAAATTTTATAATAAAATTTTATAGCTTTTTTATAAACTGATATTATTAAAAAGCTTGCTACCGCAGGAACTATCCATTTTATCCGCTTTTAAAAATTTAAATTATTGAAGTAAAGTAGTACATGATCCTTTAAAAAATTTTCCTGCTCAAAAGTTTCAAATTCTGGCAGTGCTTTTAGTTGGGTAAAATGTGGCCATCCTTCATCATCAAGCCCATCCAGTTTGTAATAGCCACTGGCAGAAAGAATCGTACAAATGGCAATATGCATTAAGTCCTGCTTTTGTTCTTTGCTAAATTCCTGTGCTCCTTGCCCAAGTTCCTGTACACCAATGAGCAATAATACCCCATTCATGTCGGGCTTTATATCAAATTTTTCTTTCAGCTTAATACGCAGTTTTAACCAGCGCACTTGCAGATCTTCTTCGGCATGTTGCATTTTGCAAATGTAGTCAATGATGCGTATTAAGGTAGATAAAGTGATATTGCAAGCCAGTAATCTTGTTTGGCCTTCAGATGAACTCCAGACATATTCTACAAATTAAATTTCACCCTTTATCTTTGCGGTTCGAAAAAAACAAAACCTTTTACAACAAATGTTACAGATCAATTATATAAAACAGCATACAGCGCTTGTTAAAGAAAAACTGGCAGTGAAAAATTTTGCTAATATTGAGTTGGTAGATGAACTGCTGCAACTGGATGAAGAATTGCGAAAACAAAAAACCGCTACCGAAAGTCTGCAGGCTTTGATGAATACCGCATCTAAAGAAATTGGTATGCTAATGGGAAAAGGGGAGAAAGAAACAGCCGAACAAAAAAAGGTAGAAGTGGCTCAATGGAAAGAGGAGTTGAATGCCAATAAATCAGCATTGGATAGGTTAGAAGAAACATTTACATCTAAAATATTATTGCTTCCCAATCTGCCGCATACCAGTGTACCAAAAGGGAAAACTCCGGAAGATAATGAAGTGGTTAATGAAGGGGGAACTATTCCAACATTGATGGCCTCTGCAAAACCACATTGGGAATTGATAAAAGACTATGATCTGATTGATTTTGAAACCGGAGCCAGACTTACTGGCAGCGGATTCCCTGTATACAAAGGCAAGGGTGCCAAATTGCAACGTGCATTAATCCAGTTTTTTTTAGATTACAATACCTCTGCGGGTTATACAGAATATGCACCTCCGCTAATGGTAAACGAGGCTACAGCGTATGGTACAGGCCAGTTGCCCGATAAAGAAGGGCAGATGTATCATATAACTGCAGATGGATTTTACCTGATACCTACAGCAGAAGTTCCGGTTACCAATATTTACGCTAATGAAATTGTAAAAGAAAGTGATCTTCCCATTAAGATGACAGCTTATACTCCTTGTTTTCGTAGAGAAGCAGGAAGTTTTGGTGCTGATGTTAGAGGCCTTAACCGATTGCATCAGTTTGATAAAGTAGAAGTGGTTCAACTGGTGCATCCTTCCAAAAGTTATGAAGTTCTGGAAGAAATGCTAAACCATGTAGAGCGTCTGCTGCAATTTCTTGAACTTCCTTATCGCATTCTTCGTTTATGCGGTGGCGATATGAGCTTTACCTCTGCGCTTACTTACGATTTTGAAGTGTATAGTGCTGCACAACAAAAATGGCTTGAAGTTAGCTCTGTGAGCAATTTTGAAACTTTTCAAACCAACAGAATGAAGATTCGGTATAAAGATGAAGAAGGTAAAACACAGTTATTACATTCACTCAACGGGTCATCTTTGGCATTGCCACGAATAGTAGCAGCCTTGTTGGAAAATAATCAAAAAGAAGATGGGATACATTTACCCAAAGCATTGCATGCCTATTTTGGAGGGGCATTGATAGATTAGTGCTTTGAGTTTAATTCCTATTGAAAGAAGTATAGGAATTAAGTAAATTGTCAAAGGGGCAATTCATTCTCCAGTGCTTTTTCATTTTGGGTTAATGCCTTTATCTTAGGGTTCATTATAATAAACCAAAGGGATGGAATCATTGCAAGAATCATACTTCCAGGATATCCCGTAGGCAATTGAGGAGCATCTTCATGATGTTTTAAAACCTGATATTTGCGGCTTGCTATATAATGATGATCACTGTGACGACTCAGTTCAAACAACATGATCCGACCTAGTACATGATTGCTGTTCCAGCTATGATGTGGCAGGGTTCTTTCATATTTACCCACCGTGGTTTCTTTTCGCTGCAGCCCGTAATGTTCTATATAATTGACAGTTTCAAGCAAAAGAATGCCAATAAAAGCAGCAATTAAAAAGTAAACTGTTATTAAGTTTCCAAATAGAAGCCATATTGATCCTACTAATAATAGCTGAATAAAATGAGCTTGTATCATTCCGTTTTTTAAATGAAAAATGCTACCATTATCTTTCAATGATTCTTTGTTGGCAATGTTCCATGCACTTAGATAAGAAAATATAATTGTTCGAAAATAAAAAAAATAAACAGGTTCATTGTAGCGTGCACTACTGGGATCTTGCGGCGTGGCCACATGTTTATGATGTCCTTTGTTGTGCTCAATAAAAAAGTGCATGTACAACGATGTAGCCAATAGCATTTTAGCCATTGCCTGTTCTGCTTTGTTTACACGGTGCCCCAATTCATGGCCTACATTGATGCCGAAAGTGCCGCACAACAAACCCATGGTAAATATGCGTCCTGTAATTTCCCACCATACCAAATTGTTTTGCTGCATGGCGAATAAAAAATATACCAATGCTGCATATTGCATGGGTACAATAATATATAGCATATAATCATACCACCTGTTGGCTTTGGCCAGGTCTTCTTCTGCGGCACTCATATTTTTATTGTCGGGGTTTAAAAAAAGTTCTAAACCAGGCAGAAATACCCAAGTATAGATCATGGGAGCCCAGGTAATCCAACCGGTAAAACTAAAAGCTGCGATGGCAAGCAGGTATATGATTACCGGGGATAAATATTTAAAGGCATGCACAGTCATAAAAAAAATTATAACCCAATTTACAAAAACATTATTAACTCACATGGCAGTATATCGAATAAAAATTAATATCTAAAACTGTTAAACGTTTACAAAATATAGAAGTCCAATCCCTGTCTTTCTTAAATTTAATGTATGATAATTTCCAATCGGTTAAAAAATCAACATCTTCTTTGGAGGGCTGCATTTGGCCCAATGGCTGAAAATGCCGCTTCACTGGATGAACTTTCTCAAAAAAAATTATGGGCACTTTTACTCAAATCCTCTGCAAAGGAACCTGTGAAAATAGCAGTTGCTCAAAATCTTGCGGATGGCCTGTATATGGGTGTAATGGATGCTGCTAAGCAAAATGAAGCAACGAAAGCTGAGCAAGGCAGAAAAAAAAGACAACAATCAAGAGATGATCTTAAATCACTCAATATTCTTTGGCTGCAAGAAATGGTGAACAGTGAAGCGCAACTTAGAGAAAAGATGAGTCTATTCTGGCATGGCCATTTTGCCTGTAGGGTTATCAACAGTTTTTTTCAACAAGAATTGTTGCATATCATCAGAACCAATGCACTTGGCAATTTTGGCGATATGCTTAAGGAAGTGAGTAAATCCCCTTCCATGCTACAATTTTTAAATAATCAGCAGAATAAAAAGGGAAACCCCAATGAAAATTTTGCCCGTGAAGTAATGGAATTATTTACCATGGGGCGTGGAAATTATACCGAAAATGACATTAAAGAAGCTGCCAGAGCATTTACCGGATGGGGCTTTAACCTGCAGGGTGAATTTGTGTTTAGAAAAAACCAACACGATACAGAAACCAAAACAATTCTTGGTAAAACTGGAAATTTTGATGGAGATGACGTATTAAATATTTTACTGGACCAGCCACAAACAGCTGTTTTTATAACACAAAAATTGTATAAATATTTTGTAAATGAAACGGTGGATGATAAAAACCTACAATGGTTGAGTCAGCGTTTTTATGATAATAAATATGATATCAAAAAACTGCTAGAAGATATTTATACCAGCGATTGGTTTTACACTCAAAAAAATATTGGGAATAAAATAAAATCACCTGTTGAATTATTAGCGGGTATTCGCAGATTACTTCCTCTTGAATTGGATAATGATCAAAGTCAATTGTTATTTCAAAAAGTATTGGGCCAAATATTGTTTTATCCTCCTAATGTGGCCGGATGGCCTGGCGGAAGAACTTGGATAGATAGTAGTACGCTTATGGTACGTTTGCAAATTCCGCAGGTGCTGGCGGCAAAGGAATCTTTCACCATCCGTGCAAAAAATGATGACGATGTAAATATGGGTCAGATGACGGAACAACAGCAGCGGATTAATAAAAATAAGATATATGTCAGCAGGGGTGCTTCTGCCAATATAGATTGGGCGCCGGTTATAAAAATATTTGAAAAAGATAAAAGAGAAAATTTGTTGCAAAAAATAGCTGATACATTGTTGCAGTCGCCAAGCAGCATTGATACAAAATTATTAGAGAAATATATAGCAACAGATAGCCGAGAAAACTTTATTAAAACAGCCATTATTCAATTGATGACTACACCAGAATATCAATTGTGTTAACATATTTTGTAAGACAGTATTTAAAAAATATTTTTAACGGATGTTTAGTTTTCCGTTAAAGCCTAAAATAAAAAGCATGATTATAAAGAGAAAAGAGTTTTTACAGATTGGTTCATTGGCCACAGCCTCTGTTATGCTTCCGAAATTTTTGCAGGCATTTGAAAAAAAGAACATGGTGCCTCCCGGAAACAAAGTGGTGGTAGTGATTCAGTTTAGTGGAGGAAACGACGGCCTGAATACTGTGATTCCAATTAGTAATGACATCTATTACAAGTCAAGGCCCAAACTTGGAATAACCAAAGAGAAAGCCCTGGGCTTAACTGGAGATGTAGGATTAAATCCTGCATTGGAGGCTTTTAAAGGTTTCTACGATGATGGGAGTTTAGCAATATTAAACAGTGTTGGATATCCTAATCCTGATCGTTCACATTTTAGAAGTATGGATATTTGGCATAGTGCCAGCGCCAGTAATGAATATTTGTATACAGGCTGGCTGGGGCGTTACTTGGATGCACAATGCAAAGGTTGTGATAAACCAACACAGGCGTTGGAAATTGATGACATCTTAAGCTTGGCTTTAAAAGGCAATGAAAAAAATGGCCTTGCATTTACAGA
The DNA here is from genome assembly GCA_947504605.1 of Chitinophagaceae bacterium. Lineage (GTDB taxonomy): Bacteria > Bacteroidota > Bacteroidia > Chitinophagales > Chitinophagaceae > Ferruginibacter. The sequence continues at coordinate 4,782 of CANNJE010000055.1, read as the reverse complement.
TCCTCGCCGGTTATATAGTAGCAGTAATGAAAGATTTTATAAAGAGATCAATGCATCGCATCAATCGTCCGGCGAATCTGTAGATTATCTGTATAAAACAATGAGCGAAACATTAAGTAGTGCCGATTACATTTTTAAGCAAAGTAAATTAAATCCAAGCACTGGGATCTACCCCAATACAGATTTGGGCAAAAACTTAAAAACCATATCGTCACTTATTTTAAGTGATATAAATACAAAAGTGTACTATGTTTCTCTGGGTAGTTTTGATACGCATGTGAATCAGGAAGCGCAACAAAAGCGATTGTTTACAGAACTTAATGATGCGGTAAAAGCATTTACTACTGATCTTAAAAAGAACAACCGTTTTGATGATGTACTAATGATGACTTTTTCAGAATTTGGAAGAAGAGTGTCGCAAAATGCCAGCAATGGTACAGATCATGGCACTGCTAATAATATGTTTTTTATCAGCGGGGGATTAAAACAAAAAGGTGTTTTAAATGACATGCCAGATTTGTCTGACCTAAATGATGGCGACCTTAAACACAAAGTTGATTTCAAAAATGTGTATGCCACTGTTTTAAATAAATGGCTGGGTAGTGATGATAAAACAATTTTAGGTAAACAATACGACTATCTGAAGTTTATATAAAAAGAGCGGCCTTTTTTGAGGCCGCTCTTTTTATATAAAGCGTTTAGCTAACTCCTTTTTCTTTCATAATTCTGTTAAGCCATTTTAGCATTGAAAAAATGATAAAAGTGGCAATCATGAGTAATGCAAAATTTACCCAAAAGAAATTTGCTTTATGTTCATAGCCATCCCACATTGTAGCCAAGATGCCAGACAGTTTGTTGCCAATAGAAGTAGCCAAAAACCATCCTCCCATCATGAGGGAAGTGATTCTTACAGGACTTAATTTGGATACAAGCGATAACCCCATGGGGCTAAGCAAAAGTTCCCCAATAGTTACCACGCCATAAGTGCCCATGAGCCACCATACACTTGCTTTTTCTGAACCGTTATTGGTTATATAAGCTGCAGCTACCATAACCAAAACAGACAAGGCAGTGATAAATAAACCAAATGCAATTTTGGTCGCAGTTGAAGGTTCTCTTTTTTTACCTCTTAAAAACCCAAAGAATGCCACTACTAATGGTGTTAATAAAATTACCCATCCAGGATTAATAGATTGACTGAGAGGAGTACTCCAAAGCGTGGCTTTTTCACCATCTGCAGGAAGTTTGTCGGGAGTCACATTTTTAAAATAGGGAGGGTAATTATATTCTTTAATTACCTGACCATCTTTTTTCTGGATGCGAAATTGTGCATCGTATAAATTTACAGTGTCTTTTTTATAAGTAACATCCTCCGCAAGTTTTACTCCCCGGAAAACATCGCCTGCGGTACCGCTTACTTGCCTGTTGGTATAAGTATCTGCCCAGATCGTAAGCGCAGTTCCATTTTGTTTAAAAACTGCCCAGAACATAATTACAGCTGCAAAAATAGCCAACAGTGCAGCAATAGGGCGTTTCTCATCGGGAGTTGCACGAAAGTATAAGGATGCATAAAAATAAATAACTGGCAAACATGCAAAGATGAATGCATCATTGCTATCGCTTTGGAAAATATTCCCGGGGATGAGCCAGCCTAAAACTCCTGCAACAACAGAAGGTACAAGGATTGTAAGTACAATCTTGCTGAAGGGCATATCTTCTTTACTCATTGGTTTACGGATATCGCCATTTTTATAATGCCTGGTGCCGGTGATAAAAATCATTACACCCAAAAACATTCCAATACCAGCAGCAACGAAAGCATATTTCCAACCCCAGATAATGATTATGGCGGCGCTGAAAAAATTACAAATAAAAGCGCCCACGTTGATCCCCATATAGAAAATATTATAACCCTCGTCCTTTCTATGCACATATTCCGGAGTTGAATATAAATTGCCCAGTAGTGTGCTGATATTAGGTTTAAAAAATCCATTTCCCACTATTACCAGTGTCATGGAGACATATAACATAGGAAGGCTGTGAATAGCCATCATACAATAACCCACACCCATCATTAGTCCGCCGGCAATGATTGATTTGCGATAGCCAAAATACCGGTCAGCCAATAAGCCTCCTATAAATGGTGTGAGAAAAACAAGCGCAATAAAAGTACCGTATAAGTCGGAAGCTTCGCTATTGGTCATAGCAAAACCATGTTCTACATTTTTGAGGTACAGCAAAAAAATACCGATCATCAGATAGTATCCGAATCGTTCCCACATTTCGCTAAAAAATAAAAAAGGCAGTGCTTTTGGATGTTTGCTTAATGAACTCATTTTCTGTTTTTAGAATTGGAAGATAAATAAAAAGGCGATCAATTTGATCGCCTTTTTATTATTTTGATTTGAAATAATTATTTAATTCCGTGCATCATTTTTTTCAGTTTCGGCGTAAGCATGAATAAAAGGATTGAAGCGATTCCACACAAGATTACGAATACCATAAAAAATTCATAAAGGTTATGAATAGTAAATCCAGCAAACGTAGGATTGTTTGCACGAATTTTATTTTCTGCAAGTAATGAGAGTTGATCAGCAGTAGGTATAATCTTCTTGTCCAAAACAGCTTGTAAATCTATGCCAAGTTCGTTAGCCTTTGTAAATTTATCGCCAGTTGCAGGTAAAATAGATCCCAATGTTCCTGCTAATGCGTAGCCGGAAGCATTTGATAAAAAGAATACACCATATAACAACGAGGAGAATCTTTTAGGTGCCAGTTTACCTACTAGGGAAAGACCAATCGGGGATAAACAAAGTTCACCAAAAGTTTGAATCAGGTAGAGCAGTATAAGCCAATGAATTGCAAGTAAGCCTTCATTGCCAAGATTCTTCACATTGTTTGCTATAATGAAATAGCTTATTGCTATCAACGCCAGGCCGATTGCTTGTTTTACAGGAGAAATGGGTTCTTTGCCTTTCGCCCTTAATTTATCCCACAGAATGCTAAAAGGTATAGCAAACATAATTACGAAAATACCATTGAAAATCTGTACCATGGATGGTGGCATTTCCCAGCCGAAAAAGTTCCTGTTCGTTTGGTTATTAGCAATAAAGGTTAATGAGGAACCTGCTTGCTCAAAAGCTGCCCAAAAGAAAATAATAAAAAACGAAACGATATATATAACCAGCACTCTGTCTCTTTCAACTTTTGTAAGTGAGCTGTCGGAAAGAATTAGACCCGCCAGTGAAATGCCACTTGCATAAATAATTGAGTAAATAACATTTTGGCCAAAAACATAGAAGAACAAAAGCCCCAGTCCGATAAAAGCTACAACCGCAAGTCCCAGCGATTTGGATGTAAATACTGCACTTTGAGACTCACCTTCTTCAAAGTCTTCAGCATCATTCTTTGAAGGTAAACCACCAATTGGGCGTCCTTCAGGTGTGACTACATATTTATCTTTCAAAAAGAAAAAAGTAAGTACACCAATCACCATAGCAATGGAGGCAGCGAGATAACCCCATTTAAAAGCATAGATATTTCTCACACCATCTACAACTACGTCGCCAATTAAAGGGCAAATCAATTGACCTAAAAAGGCACCCAGGTTTATACCTAAGTAAAATATGGTAAAAGCTGTATCTAATTTATTTCTTTCTGCCTTTGGGTAAAGATTGCTTACCATACTAGAAATATTAGGCTTAAAAAAACCATTACCCAATATGATAGTGCCCAGTGCAATATAGAGTAATGTCCTTGCCAGTTCCAGATCGGAGCTAAAAATACTTGCACTGAAAAATAATAACATTTGCCCCGTAGCCATAAGCAAGCCACCCATCATTATACATAACCTGTTGCCTAAAAACTTATCGGCTATAAAGCCACCCAGCATAGGGGTTAAATAACATAAACCCAAGAAACCTCCATAAATGATGGAAGATTGCTCCTCACTCATCATAAGAGCGTTTACAATAAAAAGGGTAAGGATGGTACGCATACCGTAGAAGTTAAAACGCTCCCACATTTCTGTACCAAATAAAACCCATAGCCCTTTAGGATGCTTTTGTTTTGAAATCTGTTCTGTCATAGTTAATATTTTAATAGCTTTTTATGTTAGGTTGATTAGTTTAATTTCCCAAAATAGTGAAATTCTCATTATGGTAGCCAAATCCTTTTATTCATTTTTACTCATAACTTTATTAAATAATATTTAAAAAGGGCGTCATTTAGCAAAAAAAAATAATTCATAAGCTTTGTCGGTTTAATTTCGCCATAACCTATTACGATTAATTCAATCTAATTATCAAATGAATATTCTTATTGTTGGTGCCGGAGGTAGGGAACATACCCTTGCCTGGAAACTAAAACAAAGCCCTTTGTGCGACAGTTTGTTTATAGCACCCGGAAATGCAGGGACTTCCCTTTGTGGCACTAATCTTGAAATTAGTGTTACAGACTTTCCTGAGTTGGCAGCTGCCTGTTTACAGTACAAAGTAGATTTGCTGCTTGTAGGTCCCGAAGAACCATTGGTAAAAGGTATTAGCGATTTTTTTAAAAATGATCCTGCAACAGGGCATATCCATATAATCGGCCCTTCTGAAGAAGCATCTCAATTGGAAGGAAGCAAAGCTTATGCTAAAGCTTTTATGGAGCGTAACCATATTCCAACAGCAGCTTACAGGGAATTTACAGCCGAAAATTTTGACGAGGGCCTGAATTATATTCAGCAACATTCTTTACCCATCGTTTTAAAAGCAGATGGTTTAGCTGCAGGTAAAGGTG
>CANNJE010000054.1 GCA_947504605.1 Chitinophagaceae bacterium | reverse complement strand
ATTCCATTTTCGTACAGTAATCCAAACATCTTTTTTATTGCAGTGCCTTACTGCCGCCAACTTTTCAAAGCATTCATCATCGAGTAGCGCATTCTTTACCGTTACTTCTCCCAGTCCATTCTGCAGTTTCATATTAACGATACTAAACCTGAAGCCTTTTAACGCCTGTCCTGTAGCACCAATTGTAAAAAGATAATAGATACTATCAGAACCTGGGAGGGGGACAATTACAACATTGTTGGTGCTGCTCAAATCACCCAAAAGGCCATTCCCATTAACCATTATTTCATGATCCCTGTTAACGACTGATAAACCATTTGTATAGAATAATAAATTACCATTTGCATCTGAGATACTGGCGCAACCTTCTATTGAACCAACTTTAGCGTTGGTTAATACCTGTGGAGGTGTTTGATTAAAATTTAACCCGGCTTTACTCCCAAAATACCAGTAATATGACTGCTTTTGAGAAAATGAAACCAGATGAATTAAAACAAAAAAAATAAATAAGAAATCCTTTTTTAAAATAAACATTCCTATTTTTTATTTAGCCAGCAAAACAGTTGCATAAGCTACCAGCCCTTCTTCTCTTCCTGCAAATCCCATCGTTTCAGTAGTGGTAGCTTTTATAGAAATATCATCCACCGAGATCTTCAGTATACCTGCAATGGCCGCTTGCATTTGCGGAACAAACTTCATTATTTTCGGATTTTCAAGACAAACGGTACTATCAATATTTACCACAGCGTACCCTTTTGCATTGATCAAATCATATGTTTTGCTCAATAATATTTTGCTGTCAATATTCAAATAACTGTTATCGGTATTTGGAAAATGTTTTCCTATATCTCCCAGACAAAGTGCTCCCAATAATGCATCGCATATGGCATGCAGCAATACATCTGCATCACTATGCCCAACGGCTCCTTTGTGGTGAGGAATTTTAATTCCTCCCAGCCAAAAATCTCTTCCTTCTGCCAATTGATGGAAGTCTACACCCGATCCAATTCTGTAATTCATATATTGTATTTCAGTGAAGTTCCGTAAAAGCTTTGTAAAAAAAAAGCGTCCCAAAATTTGGGACGCTTTTTTTAATATTATAGATGCTTATTTATCTAAATTGAAAGAAAGTGAAAAACGCAATGTGTTAGACAATGGATTGCGGTTGATACCTGATCCTGAAGGCAAAAGGTAAGAAAAGTTCAATCCAAAAGTATTGTAATTTAAACCTGCGCCGAAAGTGAAATATTTACGGTTTCCTTTTTCTGGGTTTTCGTAGAAATAACCAGCTCTCAAAGCAAATTGCTCTTTGTACCAGTATTCAGCACCTACAGAAGCAGTTACTTCACGCATTTCTTCAGCAGCGCCATCAGGAGCATCTCCTAGTGAACTAAACCAGCTGCTAACAACCCCTTTAGTGCGATAATCAGCCAAACCTGCGCTATCAGATACACTTGGAGGTGTAGGAACCAATAATTTATTTAAATCAAGCGCAAAAGTCATTTTACTATCTGCATCAAACACTTTGGTATAAGCAACACCTACACCAAGGTTAGCAGGGATAAAATCTTTTTGAGTTGCATCCTGAGTGTAAGAGATTTTAGCACCAAGGTTGCTTAAAGTAACACCCCAGTTTAAACCAGCACCGTTTTCTTTCAAACCATTATGGTAGTAATGTATATCGCCCGCTACAGATGTACCTTTCTTATAAGTGATGCCATTAACTGTACCACCTGCAAGATCAGAACTGATATAATGAAGTCCGATACCTAAACCAGACTTAGCTGATAATTTTCTTGAGTAACCTGCATCAACTGAAAATTCACGTGGACGGAAGTTATTTAATTGATTGCCATTTGCATCAGTAAACTGAATGCTACCAAGGCTGAAATACCTAAGGCCTAAAGAAATAGCCTCATTTTCGTTTAATTTATGATATCCTGCAAGAGAAGCAAGGTAAACATCATTCAAACCTAAATCAGTTAACCATGGAGTATAAGTTACTCCGATATTAGTATTGCTTTTTGCAAAAGGAGTTTTAGCTAGGTTCCAAAAACCTGAATAAGCATCAGCAGATGTAGCGATACCTACATCACCCATACCACCACTGCGTGCATCAGGAGAAATTCTTAAGAAGGGAACAGCCGTAGTAACTACACTAATGTTGTTTACAGAAGACTGCGCTAAGGCGTTACTGCTAGCTCCTGCCATTAACATAACTAGGGCAGTTAGTTTCAAAGTTGCTTTTTTCATGCGTTTTGTTTGTCTTGGTTAGGTAGACTTACCTCTATAAGCGTTTATTTAATGGTTTTATTATGATTGTAAAAATAGTAGATTTCCTTTGATGTGCAATAAATTTATAAAATATTGTTAAAATCAAACCAAATTTATTCTCAAATATATTGATTTTTGATAAAGGTCAGTAAGTTTTTAACCTTATGTCCATAAATCGACTACAAATATGTGAAAGAAACGTTGTAACAAAAAAATTATTTTGTGAAACTCATTGATTTATGCGTTTTTTTTTAATAATAGTACAATTTAAGAGGAAACTATACTGCTATTTTTTTCACAATAATTGAAATAAAACTCTTTCGACATTCAATTTCCTCTTAAAGTAATTATATTCGCAGCTTAATAAGGATATAACAACCCCAAATACAATAATAAAGAAAACCTTTCGTTAAATCATTTCGTAAACGAATGCACATGCAAAAAATCATTTCAGGAAAAAATCTGATGCTGGTAGTTATCGCTGCCTTATCATTGAGCGCTTGTAAAAATGGCGGCTTATTTGGAAAAAAGAAAGGAAAGTCTGATGTAACAGGCTGGAACTACGACGATAAAAACATGGGTAATTTCCATGTGGCTAAAGTTAAATACCCAAAAGCTGGTCCAGGCCTTGTTTTTGTTCAGGGTGGATCGTTTGTAATGGGAGCAAAAGATGAAGATGTAATGGGAGATTGGAATAATGTTCCTCGTCGTATTACGGTTCCTTCATTTTTTATAGACGAGACAGAAGTTGCCAATGTTCATTATCGTGAATATTTATATTGGCTTGACAATACTTTTAGTGGTGATACCAACATTATATACAAAGCACTTCCCGACACTTTGGTTTGGAGAGAAGAATTGGCTTACAATGAGCCATATGTAGAATACTATTTCCGGTATCCCTCTTATAATTACTATCCTGTTGTGGGCGTAAAATGGCAGCAGGCGCATGATTTTTGTATTTGGAGAACTGACCGTGTGAATGAACTAACCCTGATGAAACAGGGATTCTTAAAAAAAGATGCAGCCAAAAGAGAAATGAAAGGTGGTGGTGCTGATGGTTCATTTAATACAGAAACTTATCTTTTAAATCCTGAAATGATTCAAGGTAGAGGTAAACCAAAAAAATCAGATCTTAAAGATATTAACGGTAAACCACGCTCTATTGTAAAAATGGAAGATGGTGTGTTAAATATGGGTTATAGACTTCCAACTGAAGCTGAGTGGGAATATGCTGCTTATGGTTTATTGGATCAAAACCCTAACCCACGTTTAAAAGAGAAAAAATCTGGTGAGGAATTAAGATCTAACCAACAAATCTATTCATGGAGCAAAAACCCTAATGGATTAAGAGACAACCGCAGAGGAAGCTGGCAGGGTAAATTCCTGGCTAACTTCAAACGTGGTAGTGGAGATAATATGGGTATTGCAGGTGGTTTGAATGATAGAGCTGCTATTCCAGGAAATGTTAAATCATTTTATCCAAATGCATTTAATTTATACAATATGAGTGGTAACGTAAGTGAGTGGGTTGGTGATGTGTACAGACCAATGACATCAACTGATGGACAGGATTTCAACTATTTCCGTGGTAATAAATTTCAGAAATATTACAAAAACAGTGCTGGGGAATATGAAAGAGACAGCATGGGTCGCCTGAAAAAAGCGGATATTTCTGATGAAGAAGTTAAAAACAGAGCAAACTACCAGAAAAATAATGTGATCAACTATCTTGATGGTGATTCTTCCAGCCAGGTTTTTTATGGCTATGGTGTTACATCATTGATCAGCGATCGCTCAAGAGTAATTAAAGGTGGTAGCTGGAACGACATGGCTTTTTGGTTATCTCCAGGTGCACGCCGTTTCATGGATGAAGACCAAGGTGCTAGTACTGTTGGTTTCCGTTGCGCTCAAACTTACCTTGGTCCACCGGAAGGTCCTGGATTCAAAGAAGGAAATATCTTTGGAACAAAAAAACAAAATCCAAGAAAGAAAAAATAACATTATAAAAAATTTAAAACCTCCCGTTTTCGGGAGGTTTTTTTTTGCTTGTAATAATAAGCATATCATTATTTTTGAAGAATGAACATAGCAGATCTATATCAAGTGTTTTTACAATACCCATCAGTAGAAACCGATACAAGAAAATTAAAAAAGGGGGATATTTTTTTCGCCTTAAAAGGTCCCAATTTTAACGGTAACCACTATGCGCAACAAGCATTAAACGAAGGAGCATCCTATTGTATTTGCGATGAAAACCCCGGCTTTGAAAGTGAGCAAATAATAATGGTAGAAGACTGCCTAAATACACTGCAAATGCTGGCCAAGCATCACAGACAACAGTTTAATATCCCATTTATTGCAATTACAGGTAGTAATGGCAAAACCACCACCAAGGAATTGGTTAGCGCAGTGCTGGCTTCTACCTATAAAACTTATACTACAGAAGGCAACTTGAATAATCATATTGGAGTGCCTTTAACACTACTCAGGATAAAAAAAGATGCGGAGATTGCTGTTATTGAAATGGGTGCCAATCATTTAAAAGAAATAAAAAGCTATTGCTCCTATACGCTCCCTACGCACGGCATCATCACCAATTGCGGCAAAGCACATCTGGAAGGCTTTGGAGGCGAAGAAGCTGTTAAAAAAGCTAAAGGAGAACTATTTGATTTTCTAAAAAATAATTATGGCACTGCTTTTATTAATACAGAATATGACTACTTGATAGAAATGGGCAAAGGCATTCCTACAATAATACCATTTGGAGAAAGATGCGGGGATTTAACAGGTGTTATAACACATGATGATACCTACCTTGAAGTAAGCATAACAAAGGGAGCCTTGTTGCCTTCTATTAAAACACAACTTGTTGGCGGATATAATTTACCCAATATTCTTACAGCTGTATGCGTGGGTAAAACTTTTAATGTTGCAGATGAAAAAATAAAAACTGCACTCGAAAACTATCAACCTAGTAACAGCAGATCACAGCTTTTGTATAAGAACAGTAATAAGATCATACTGGATGCCTATAATGCCAATCCTACCAGTATGAAAGCTGCAATTGAAAATTTATCACATATGGAAGGAGCAAAAAAGGTTTTGATCCTTGGCGGAATGATGGAATTGGGGCAAGACAGCCTGAAAGAACACCAAAATATCGTTGATCTTATCTCTTCAAATGTTTGGCATAGGGTTGTATTAGTAGGCAAAGATTATATAAATCTCCCTGAAGGCTATATTCATTTTACCCAATCTTCTGAAGCAAAGAATTGGTTTAATCAGCAAAATTTTGAGGATACCCTTGTTTTAATAAAAGGTTCCAGAAGTATGCAGATGGAAAAGGTAATAGAATGATTTTAATAAGAAAATAATAGCACTTACATTTGCATCCCACAAAATAAATGGAGACTTGTCCGAGTGGTTGAAGGAGCACGCCTGGAAAGTGTGTATACGGGTAACTGTATCGAGGGTTCGAATCCCCCAGTCTCCGCACCTTATTAAATCAAACCGATTTATAAAAAAAGCTGAACATTGTTCAGCTTTTTTAGTTTCATTTATCCTAAGGGCGATCAAATAAATTTTGAACATTCAACGTTGTAATTCTTATTACTTCTGCGGTAGTTGTATTTTTAAATTCTGCAATTTTTTTTACTACTTCGGTAAGATAGCTGCATTCATTTCTTTTACCCCGGAATGGCACGGGCGAAAGATAAGGTGCATCTGTTTCCAAAACGATATGCTCCATTCCTATCTGAGGCAATACTTTGTCAAGTCCGGAATTTTTATAGGTTACTACTCCTCCTATCCCTAATAAAAAATCACATGCAACAATCTGTCTGGCTTCTTCCAACGATCCTCCAAAACAATGAAAAATACCTTTTAACCCCGTTGATGTATATTTTTTTATAACATCAATTGTTTCCTGCATTGCATTCCTTGTATGTAATACCAATGGCAAACTATATTTTAAAGCAAGTTCAATCTGCTTTTCCAATGCAATGTATTGTTCCTGCTTAAAACTGGTATCCCAGTAAAAATCAAGGCCTGTTTCTCCTATAGCCACAAATTTTCTTTTCTTTAATAACATTTCAATAATTGAAATTTCATCAGCATAATCGGCTTTAACGGAACAGGGATGCAATCCAATCATTGCAAAACATTTTTCTTTAAACTTATCCTCCAGGGCAATCATTTCGTTATGGGTACTACTATCAATAGCGGGCAGATAAAATTTGCTAACCCCTGCAATATCAGCACGATGCATAACTTCTTCTATATCTATTTCAAATTCTTTTGCGTATAAGTGACAATGTGTATCTATCATATAAAAATTACCGTACCTGATTTGACGGTTTTACTCAGGATTTATTTTCTAAAAAAATTTGCACATTAAAATTCTTGGGCGTAACTTGTCAGGAGTTTTCATAGGGTACGGATTAAAAACGGGCCAGGGTTTCTACCCAGGCCCACTTTTTTTATAAGACCTCAAACACTTATTCGTTTAAAACTGAAGCCCCTGGTTGAAAAAAAAGCCATCACAACAGGCAAAGCATACCTCAACTTCTTACTTGCTTTTTCACTGTCATGAAACACCACTATACTTCCTTGACGGGCATTTAAAATAACATTTTGAAGACATTGCTCATTTGAGATTTTTGGATCAAAATCGCCGCTTAAAACCGTCCACATCACAGTTTTTAACCCATAAACAGGGTTTAATAATTGCTTCACCTGAAAAGCAGAAATCTTGCCATAAGGAGGCCTAAATAATTCACTATCGATATATTGCTTTGCCTGTAAAATATTATCTAAATAAACAGCATCTGCTGTTTTACTTCCATTCAGATGATTAAATGTATGGTTACCTACTGCATGCCCTTCCTCAATGATTCGTTGATAAATATCTGGATAAGCCATCACATTTTTTCCAATACAGAAAAAAGTAGCTTTAGCATTATATTTTTTTAGCATATCCAAAACAAAGGGAGTATGTTCTGGGTGTGGACCATCATCAAAACTCAGAAACAATTCATTTTTGGATGTATTTATAGCCCAAATCCTGTTTTTGAATACTTTTTTTATCCATCCTGGCGTTTTTATCAGATAAACCATATTACAAAATTAATTTAAAACTCCATTAAACATCTCACTTAACCTTTGGTCTTAGATTAACAAAACAAATTTAAAAAATTATGAAACCTACAAAACTTCTCATCGCCGTATCATTGGGATTTTTTACATTTTTTGTTTCCTGCAAAAAAGAATCAAGTACCAATGATTCGCAAACGGTTGTTGAATCAACCTTTGAATTAACAACAGACAACGCAACTGCCGATTTTTTGGCAGAAGATGACAATGATGTTTTAATGGAAGCTGCTGAAGATAAAGGTCTTTTAGGCAGTTTTGCCCCTCAAATTATCGAAAGCAATAATTTTCTTGCCTGTGCAACTGTTACTGTTACCCCATTAACCGGTTTCCCAAAAACAATTCTTATAACTTTTGATTCCACTTGTATTACTCCAAGAGGTATCAGGCGCAGCGGAGCTGTAAGAATAGTTATTTCTGATTCTTTGCGCAGACCAGGAAGCACTGCCGTTATGACTTTTGAAAATTATTATATAAACTATTTCAAAAGAGAAGGTACGCATACTTTTACCAATACTAGCCAGCCGGGTATTAAAAGCTGGCAACGTAAAGTGGAAGGTGGAAAAATTACTGCTCCAAATGGTAGATTCTGGTTACATCAATCAATTAAGGATGTAGTACAAACAGCAGGCGTAACCACACCCATGAATTTATTTGACGACATATTTTCTATTACCGGAAATGCCAGCATAACCAATGCACAGGGGGTAACAAGAACATCAACGATACTCTTACCATTACAGAAAAAATATAGTTGTGCCAATATTGATAAAGGGCGTATTCGTTTTCAAGGTCCAAATCATTTTGCCATCTTAGATTATGGGAATGGAGAATGTGATAGAGTAGCTGTAATCTCTATTGACGGACAACCACCAAGAACCATCTTATTGCCATAATAATAATTTTTTCTCATTTTCATTTTTTAAAGCCGTTACAGTTTGTAACGGCTTTTTTATTAATAATATGTCCTAATGAAGCACTGCAAACTTATCTTTGCAACCGGAAATAATCATTATGCTAGAAACAAACGTAAGAGTACGGTTTGCACCCAGCCCAACAGGTGGGCTTCACCTTGGAGGAGTAAGAACTGTTTTATACAATTATCTTTTTGCCAAAAAACATGGCGGGAAATTTATAGTTAGAATTGAAGATACAGACCAAACTAGATTTGTAGAAGGTGCTGAACAATACATTTTTGATTGCCTAAAATGGTGTGGCATGGAACCAGACGAGAGCCCATTGCATGAAGGCATGTATGGCCCCTACCGCCAAAGCGAAAGAAAGGCTTCCTATCGTAATTATGCAGAACAACTAATAGAAAATGGTTTTGCCTATTATGCATTTGATACTCCTGAAGAACTGGAGCAAATGCGGAATACATTAAAAACAGAAGAGAATCCTTCTCCGCAGTATGATGGCAACGTGAGAATGAATATGAAAAATTCTCTTAGTTTGCCTGCTGATGAAGTAACCAGATTATTGAAGGAAAACACCCGACATGTAATCAGAATAAAGATGCCCGCAAACGAAACCATTTCTTTCACAGATATGATACATGGTGAAGTGAGTTTCGAATCGTCATTGGTTGATGATAAAGTATTATTAAAGGCAGATGGTATGCCCACCTATCACCTTGCAGTTGTGGTTGATGATTATCTGATGAAGATCACTCATGCGTTTAGAGGTGAAGAATGGTTAAGCAGCGCCCCTGTACATATTTTACTTTGGAAATATTTGTTTGGACTGGACCAGATGCCTCAGTGGGCCCACCTTCCGCTAATCCTAGGCCCTAGTGGAAAACTTAGTAAAAGAGACGGGGCTAAATATGGGTTTCCGGTTTTTGCAATGAACTGGACAGACGGAAAAACAAATGAACTCACTGAAGGGTTTAAAGAGAAAGGATTTTTACCTGAAGCATTCATCAACTTGCTGGCAGTTTTGGGATGGAATGATGGATCCGAACAGGAATTATTTTCTATGGATGAGCTGATTGAAAAGTTTTCTATTGAACGTGTTCACAAAGGCGGAGCAAAATTTGATTTTGAAAAAGCTAAATGGTACAACCAAGAATGGATAAAAAAGTTACCCGCTACAGTTTATAAATCAAGAGTAAAAGAAATTTTCGAAGCGAAAGATTTATTTATAAATGATGATGCCCATTTTACTAAAGTATTGGATTTGGTAAAAGATCGCTGCACTTTACTGCCGGATTTTTATGATCAAGCTTCTTACTTTTTTAAGGCTCCATCTCAGTGGGATACAGATGCAGTAAAACCCAAATGGAATGAATCTAAGACCGATTTTTTTAATGAATTTTGTTCTCAACTGGAAAAAATTGAGAGCTGGAAACTTGAAAACATAGAAATCAGTTTTAAAGAACTAGCAGCCGAAAAGAATATCAAACCAGGCGAATTACAGCTACCTATGCGTATTATGCTGGTAGGAGGCAAATTTGGACCGGCTGTTTTTGAAATTGCTGCAATGATTGGAAAAACAGAAACCATCCAAAGAATAAAAAAAGCTTTGTCTATTTTTAATGCATAAATTATGAGCAGACCCATACGAGTTTTAGTTGCTAAAGTTGGTTTGGACGGCCACGATCGTGGTGCCAAAATAATTGCCACTTCACTAAGAGATGCAGGCATGGAAGTAATTTATACTGGTTTGCGACAAACGCCTGAAATGGTTGTAAATGCAGCATTACAGGAAGATGTAGACGCCATAGGTGTCAGCATTTTGAGTGGCGCACATATGACCGTATTCCCAAAAATAATGCAACTGCTGAAGGATAAGGGTATGAATGATGTATTGCTTACCGGTGGGGGCATAATTCCTGAAGATGACATAAAATATTTAAATGAAATGGGTACTGGTAAATTATTTGCACCAGGCACTACCACTACCGAAATAGCAAGCTATATAAAGGACTGGGTTAAAGAAAACCGCAGTTTTTAAATTCTCACAGGGCTAAACGTTTGCGTTAGGAATTTATACAAATCCATTCCTACCACAAATAAAATACAAAAGTCAAAGGAATCTTTCATTCTTCAAGCCGTAACAAACCATTGTCTTTAAAAAATCGTTTATAGAACTTCAAAAAGTTATTGTAATAACTCCCATAATTAGCGCAGACTAAAAAGATATCAAATGTATTAACTTCGATTTTAATAAAAAATCTACACAAAATGAATTACGATACTTTATTAACAACAATTGAAAACAACACCTGTGTTATTACAATCAACCGCCCCGACAAATTAAATGCGTTGAATAAAAATGTTTTTAATGATCTTGATAAGGCCATTGATGAAGTAATTAATAACCCCGAAATAAAATCTGCCATCATCACCGGATCAGGACCTAAAGCATTTGTTGCAGGGGCTGATATTGCTGAGTTTGCAGGATTGACGAAAGAACAGGCAATGGCTTTGGCACAAAGGGGCCAGGATGTTTTTTTTAAAATCGAAAACAGTCCTAAACCAATTGTGGCAGCTGTAAATGGTTTTGCCCTTGGCGGAGGGTGCGAACTGGCAATGGCTTGCCATTTCAGGTTATGCAGCGAAAATGCAAAATTCGGACAACCGGAAGTGAACCTGGGTTTGATACCAGGTTATGGAGGCACACAACGATTAACCCAATTGGTAGGAAAGGGTAAAAGCATGGAATTACAAATGACCGGCAATTTAACTGATGCCGTTGAAGCACTTCGCTTAGGCCTCGTAAATCATATAACATTGTCGGAAGAATTATTAGCCAAAACAAAAGAAATTTTACAGATAATTCATAGTAAAGCACCCATTGCAGTAAGTAAAGTGATCCAATGCATCAACACTGCTGTTGTTAATATTGATAATACCAATGGTTACAAAAAAGAAGTAGCAGCTTTTGGGGATTGTTTTATTACAGAAGATATGAAAGAAGGCACCACCGCCTTTCTTGAAAAAAGAAAAGCAATATTTACAGGTAAATAAAAATATAAAATCCTATTTGATTTATTTAAAATATCAGTGTTTGGTAAATAAAAATTGCCAAAAGGGGATTTTGAATTCGTTTATCTTTGCATGGAAAAAATAACCCAATTATGCAATACAGAATAGAAAAAGACACTATGGGCGAAGTGAACGTGCCCATCGACGCATATTATGGCGCCCAAACACAACGCAGTATAGATAATTTTAAAATTGCACAGGACATTAATAAAATGCCCAAAGAAATAATTCGTGCATTTGCCTATTTGAAACATGCGGCAGCTATTACAAATAATGAAGCAGGTATACTTACTAAGAAAAAAGCTGACCTGATAGGAAAAGTTTGTAAAGAAATTCTTGAAGGTAAATTAAACGATTACTTTCCATTGGTTGTTTGGCAAACCGGAAGCGGAACCCAAAGCAATATGAATGTAAATGAAGTGGTAGCTTATCGTGGTCATGTATTAAATGGCGGTAAGCTTGCAGATAAAGAAAAATACCTTCATCCTAATGATGATGTAAATAAAAGCCAGAGCAGCAATGATACTTTTCCAACAGCGATGCACATAGCTGCCTACAAAATTTTGATGGAAACAACCATTCCTGGTATAACAAAACTGCGCAACACTTTAGATAAAAAAGCAAAAGCCTTTAAAAAAGTTGTAAAGATTGGCCGTACCCATTTTATGGATGCTACTCCCCTAACGCTTGGTCAGGAATTTAGCGGCTACGTATCGCAGTTAGATCATGGTCTTAAAGCTATAAAAAACACATTGGCACATTTAAGCGAACTGGCATTGGGCGGAACAGCTGTAGGAACAGGTATTAACACCCCTCCAAAATATGATGTAAATGTGGCCAAACATATTGCCAAACTTACTAAGCTGCCCTTTAAAACGGCCGAGAATAAATTTGAATCACTTGCTGCACACGACGCCATCGTTGAAGCTCATGGTGCATTAAAAACAGTAGCGGTAAGCTTAATGAAGATTGCCAATGATATTCGCATGTTATCTTCAGGCCCAAGGAGTGGTATTGGCGAGATTTTTATTCCTGATAATGAGCCAGGCTCTTCAATCATGCCGGGCAAAGTAAACCCTACACAATGTGAAGCTGTAACAATGATTGCTGCACAGGTAATGGGCAATGATGTTACAATAGGTATTGGCGGATGTAACGGACATTTTGAATTGAATGTTTTTAAACCAGTGATGATTTACAACTTCTTGCACAGTGCAAGATTAATTGGAGATGGTTGTGTTTCTTTTAACGATAAGTGCGCAATTGGTATTGAGCCTATTAGAGCAAATATTAAAAAGCACCTTGATAATTCCCTGATGTTGGTTACAGCTTTAAATACAAAAATTGGCTATTACAAATCTGCAGAAATTGCACAAAAAGCTCATAAAGAAGGTACAACACTTAAAGAAATGGCTGTGAAGCTAGGTTATGTTACAGCAAAAGAATTTGACGAATGGGTTATTCCTGCAAACATGGTTGGAAAAATCAACTAATCTAAAATAGTCTTCAATAAAAAATGGTCTTCAAAATTTGAAGACCATTTTTTATATAAATCAATTATTGTTTAAGTATTTTTTCTGTTTGAAAAGGAAGGTCATATCCATTCAACAATTTTAAAAGATATAGGCCCCGAGGACAGTTAGAAATATCTATAGTAAATTCACTCTGGCTGGAAGACTGTTGTTTGATTATCCTGCCACCCATATCATAAAGTTGCGCCTTTATTGGTTTTATAACACCTCTTTTACTCTGAACATTAATTATGTTCTGTGCAGGATTTGGGTAGATGCGGACCAGATTTTTTGTTACAGTATTCATCCCTATGTTGTCTGTTTCAAGAGAGAGCACTGTTCCTGTGTAAGTATATTCCATTATGGCTCCTCCGTTAACAGTTGCACTTGCATCTCTTGCTACATAAAATCTTAACCCGTCCGGTGCAGCCATTATTCTTCTTATCCTGTTTCCATCTCCTATAAAATAAGAAATAGTATCTCCTGTTACAGCAGTCCCCAGATCGTTTAATTTAACACGGTAAATTCTATCTTTTTTTAGGGGAGATGTTAATAAAGAATTAGGCCATCCGGGAATTACATTTTTGCCATAAAACTCAATACTGGAGCAAGCAACAGTTGGCCAAAGTGCATTATTGGATTGGGCATAAAGGGCTGCCATATTTGCTGCAGCAACTGTAAAAAGAGTAAAGATTGGTTCCTGATGATTGTTTGCAGGAACGGTACAAAATGCGGCTTCATTTGCAGTTAAAGTCTGCCCTATTTTATATCCGTTTACATTGTTATCGCAATAGCCGGATACTTTATCCCATCCATAATTTTTAGAAGATTCTAAAATATTTATCTCGTCATCCGTTCTATCCATTTGTTCATTGCTGTATAATATATTTGTTGTTGGAGATGACTTAGCAAATCCCCACGCCAATCCCTGAGGATTTCTATGGCCCAATGTAAAAACATAATCTTTGGGACTAATAGCTGTTGAATTATAAAAAGGATTGTCGTTTGGAACCCATGCATCAAGACCGGCATCACCATCAGTTCTTGTATTTATGCGCAATGATTTCCCTTCCATCACATCCACATTTTGTGCATTTTCCGTACGGGTAGAATTTAAAAACTGTCCTGCACCCATATCTCCAACGGTATAATATAAACGGTATTGAGCATGCGCTGAATCTATTCCTGCTTCAATGGTAGGCCCTATCAATAGCCTTCCCGAATTATGATCACTGCTGCCCGGAATATTATCCAGAACAATTACAGGATTCGTTAATTGATTGCCAGTATAATCATACCTAACAATTTTAGTTGTAAAAATGCAACTGGTATTAGTTCCCGGGCATGAACCACGATTATAGACATATGCTATATAAACCCAAGGAGCTGCATTTCTAACAGAATCATTTAAAGAAAACAAATTAGGGTGCAAGGCTAGTCCCATTAATCCACCCTGAGGCAGTTGCCCCGTAGTAAAATTAATAGTGGGATCATTACCCGGATTTCCGGTGCCTGACCTCAAGTTAAGTACAGTCGTTTTTACACCAGATGCAATACTCACTCTTTGAACTTTGTAAGAAACATTTTCTGTAACCCATAAAGAATCATTAGGGCCATAAACTACTTCCCAAGCAGAATTAAACCCACTTGCAATAGTACGTTTTGAAAAGGATTCACTCTGTGCATTACCTACAAATGGAATAATGCCCATAATAATCAAAATAGAAAAAAAATTTAATGCTTTTTCTTTCATAAAGGAGCCGGTATTAATATTTTAAAATTACAATTTTACACCCAAATTGTATAAAACATGATGTTAAAACGAAACATTTATTAGAAAAAGTATTTAGAGAATGAAATCTAATTCGATCCAATATAAAAAACTTAAATAAGTATTTTTACTTTTTTTCATAAAAAGCTATTTTCTATATACTATTTATCTAAAAGTTTCGTTTAGAATAAGTAATCTATCCTTTCCATGTAACATTTTTTCATTATCAACGTGATAACTATGAAGAAACTTTTACATGATATTCTTATTTATTGCCCATTTATTTTTTTGCTGATATTAAATCTGCAAAGTTTTGCACAAGGTGCAAACAGGGTTGATATTGGAAAAAGCTTCGCTAACATGAGTAAACTCAATACTGGCGGAACCTTTAATCCAGGCGACACTGTTGAAATCAGGGTAACAATTGCTGTAATCAGGCAGGTTACCTATACTGCTTTAGACAGTGTGCAGGTCCTTGATCAAGTACCTGCAAATACAACCTATATACCGGGCTCTATGAGAGTAGCTACCAACGAAGGCCTTACTTATAAAGGACCCTTTACTGAAGCTGTAGATCTGGATCCTGGTAGAAATGTAGCAGGAAGTATTATTATTAATCTTGGAAATAAGGCCAATGGCACCCGCGGAGGCCGGATACGGTCTGATACCAGCAGACCCTCATTTTTTAGTTCACATTGTATTATGATGGCATGTTATAAAGTAAGAATTAACCCAACTGCATTATATGGAGATACAATTAAAGTAACCGGAAGCATTCGTTACAAAATGGTTACACCCAATAATGGTTGGTACAACGTATCTTTCCCCGAATATAAAATTTTATTATTTGCCAATAACGGCTATTGCCCCAATGGGGCTGATGTAAGTGCTACCTCTGATTTTAGTGGCACTTTTGGAAGCGGCACCCTTCCAAACAGGGTAGCACCATTATCCTTTGCAACAACCTATATAAAACAAAATATTAGTACGGGACAGCCACAGGATTACAATTATGCTATTGTAAAAAATAGTAGCGCAGATTCCTGGACCAACCCCAATGCTCCGATGCCTGAAGCTACGGCGACACATAGGGTTTTTAGTTTTTGGGATATTGCAGGGAACCATACCAATGCTTCCGATCCAGTTTTTGGGAACCCTCCTCCTGCAGCCACAGACAGTGCCGGTTATTTTGTATTAATTAATGCAAGCTACAATACGAATGTTGCTTATCAGGAAACACTAACCAATTTATGCCCCAATACTTTTTATGAATTTAGCGCTTGGTTTAGAAATGTATGTCCCCGCTGCAGTTGTGATAGTACAGGAAAAGGTAGTGGTACAAGTGGTTTCAGACCTGGGCCTGGAAATGATTCTTCGGGAGTTAGGCCCAATCTGAATTTCGAAGTTGATGGTCTTGCTTATTATACCACAGGCGATATGAAATATGATCGGGGTGTTCCCTGGAAAAAATTTGGATTTACTTTTTTAACAAAACCAGGACAAACAACAGCCAATTTTGCAATTCGGAATAATTCTCCTGGTGGTGGTGGAAATGACTGGGCTATTGATGATATCAAAGTTTCGCATTGTGGCCCTAGCTTAACAATGAATTATAATCCAGAAGTTTTGGGTTGCAAGGAATCGGCTTTCCAGGTTACTTTAAGAGACACCATCCGTTTTATATACAATAGTTATGTATATTTTAAATGGCAAAAAAGTAATGTTGGTGGAACAATTTGGACTGATATGACAGGTCCGGGTACTTCAGGTGTAGGCACACCTACACTTGTAAATGGACTGTATCAATATATCACAACCCTGCCGACATTTATGGCAGTTGCAGCTGATAGCGGAACTTATTACAGAGTAATAGTGGCAACAACCGCTTCAAACCTTGCCAACAATTGTGCTTACAAAGATCAAAATATTACTATGATAAGGGCCATTACTTGTGGTATCATTTTAAATGCACAATTTGTTCAATTCAGGGGCACTCTTTTGGGTAAAAAAGGTCACCTCTCATGGACAACAAATAATGAACAAAATCTTTCACATTATGAAGTTGAAAAAAGTTCTGATGGTCGAAATTTTTATTCAATTGGAATTGTAAATGCAAGAAATTTTGCAGAGGCATTTTATAATTATAATGATCCTGAGGATATTAATGGTAACCGTTTTTACAGACTTAAAATGGTTCAGCAGGACAACTTATTTAAATACAGTAATATTATAGAGTTAAGTACCGCATTGTCATTTGAAGTTAACAATATTCAAAATCCATTTACTGATAAAATAAATATTGATATATCAATACCTGAATCAGGCAACATTAATATCAATTTATTTAATGACAAGGGGCAAAAAGTAAAATTGCTTACACAAACAATTAGCAGAGGATTCAATAAAATTACCCTTGCCGAATTGGGTAACTTAAGTACGGGTATTTATTTTATATCTGTAGAATACAAAAATCAGATTCAGAAAAGAAAACTTATCAAACAATAATTTCTTATTACAGACCCAACATATCTGCGAATCGTATTAAATAAAAACCTCGGAGTATTCCGGGGTTTTTATTTAAGCAATTTTAAAAATATATTTATTGAATAGGAACGCTAAATACGCCCTCGGTAATTGTTTTTACGCCAGGCCCTGCGCCTGCATTATCTTTCAGAGGACCCGTAAATGTTCCATTAATCCTTGTTGCTGTTATACTGGTTATAACAATTGTAAATGCCGGCGCTTGTGTTGTTGCATTAGTTTCTGCTGAATATTCTGTAGCTGTTGCATCATAATAATAAGCTCCCATTGCAATTCCACTCAACAACTGGTTTACAGTATATGTGCCTGTACCAATAGCACCGCCTGTTGTTTTTGCAAATCCAAAAGAAATGGATGGATCAGGATTTGTGGTTGATTCTCCATCAATACTTAAAATTGGAAACCCTGCACTTACATCTATTGTACCAATGGCATTTACATTAAAAGTTGTAAATACATTATTTATTTTACAGGTAATAAAATCTGTTGCAGCACTTGTAACCGTTACATCAAAAGTGCATGTTGAACCAGCGCCAGGTGTAAAAGTATAAGTTCCTGCTGCTGCGGGCGTTCCTGTACCTGTAAGAATAATTGGTTGAGCGCCTGTCCCAGCAAACACACCGATTGCAGAAAATGTCATCCCATTTGCAGCTGTAGTAGTTACTGAATAACTTCCGGCATTTGTTACATTGGCTGTTATCGCAACTGTATTCGTAGCTGTAAGCGCTGTTCCTGCAGCATAAGTACCACTTACTAAAGCTGCTGTACAAACACCCGGAGACCCCTGTAAAGT
>CANNJE010000053.1 GCA_947504605.1 Chitinophagaceae bacterium | reverse complement strand
GTGACCGCTTTTGTAAGTATCATGCGGGGTTGTAACAATATGTGTTCCTTTTGTGTAGTGCCCTTTACCCGTGGCCGTGAACGCAGCCGCGATGCACACAGTATTGTAAAAGAATGTGAAGCCTTGTTTAACGATGGCTACAGGGAAGTTACCTTACTAGGCCAAAACGTGGACAGTTATCATTGGACAGACGAAACAGCCAACAGCAGCACCAGTTTTGCGCAATTGATGGAAATGGTTGCACTGATATCACCTTTATTAAGAGTCCGATTCTCTACTTCGCATCCAAAAGACATTACAGATGATGTGTTGTTTACGATGAAAAAGTATGAGAATATCTGTAACTATATTCATTTGCCTGTTCAAAGCGGCAGCAGCCGTGTCTTGCAAATGATGAACCGCACTTATAGCCGTGAATGGTATATGGCAAAAGTAGACCGTATAAAAGAAATCCTTCCGGACTGCGGTGTATCTACCGATATGATTGCTGGATTTTGTACAGAAACAGAAGAAGATCACCAGGAATCATTAAGCCTGATGGAATATTGTAAATATGGCCTAGCCTATTTATACTATTATTCTGAAAGGCCCGGAACCCTTGCCGAACGTAGGTTTGAAGATGATGTTCCACTGGAAACAAAAAAACGCAGGTTACAGGAACTGGTTGACCTACACAGAATTCACTCACTCCAGGGAATGCAAACTGAAGTAGGCAAAACATTTAAAGTGCTGATAGAAGGTGCTTCTAAAAAAGGGGATCATGATTTGTATGGAAGAAATGATCAAAACAAAGTGGTCATTTTCCCCGCCGGAGAATATAAGAAAGGAGAATATGTACAGGTGTATATAGACAGGTGCACAGCTGGTACCTTATTTGGTAAAGTAACAGACAATATCAACCAATAATTTAAAATAACTTTTCTGCCCTGTGCAGAATGACCAATCATGGATATTCAATCAATCAAAAATCGTTTTGCAATCATAGGCAACTCGCCTACCCTTAATCATGCATTAAATGTAGCGATACAGGTAGCTAATACCGACCTCAGCGTACTTATCAATGGAGAGAGCGGTGTGGGTAAAGAGGTTTTTTCACAAATCATTCATGCCCTTTCTGCAAGAAAACACAACCCCTTTATTGCAGTAAACTGTGGCGCCATTCCCGAAGGCACCATTGACTCTGAACTATTCGGTCATGAAAAAGGATCTTTTACCGGTGCGGTAGACAGCCGTAAAGGGTATTTTGAAACAGTGAATGGGGGAACAATTTTTCTGGATGAAATTGGGGAAATGCCACTGGGTACACAAGCTCGTTTACTGAGAGTGCTGGAGGCAGGTGAGTATATCCGTGTGGGCAGCAGTAAGGTTCAAAAAACAGACGTAAGAGTGATTGCAGCCACCAATAAAGAATTGCTGGAATTCACACACAATGGCCGTTTCAGAGAAGATCTATACTACCGTTTAAATACAGTTCCCATCAGGGTTCCGGCACTAAGAGATCGTAAGGAAGATATCCTTTTACTTTTCAGAAAATTTGCAACTGATTTTGCCGACCGCTATAAAACAACTTCTGTTCAACTTACAGATGACGCAAAAAATGTATTAACCAATTATGGATGGCCCGGCAATGTAAGAGAATTAAAAAACATTGCAGAACAGATTTCTGTATTGAGCCAGGATAAGAATATTACTGCGGAAAAATTAAGAGGCTTTTTACCCGATCATCAATACAGCAGGCTTCCTGTTTTATCTGCAGGTAGTGGTGTGGTTAGCCAAACTGAATTTGCCAATGAAAGAGAAATTCTTTACAAACTTTTCTTCGACATGAAAAAAGATGTAAACGAATTAAAGAAAATGTTCTTTGATTTGCTGCAGAATCCCAATATAGGGAAACATGCACCAGTTTATGCAGGTGACAATAGTAATATTAAAGAACTGTCTGTTACGGGTAATAATCCATCGGGTTTTACGGGTTCTTCACCGATGATTTTACACAACAGCAACGACAATTCCATTCATCAGCATGAAGATATTGAAGAGTCCTTGAGTATTGTTGATAAAGAAAAAGAACTCATCATTAAAGCACTTAAAAAACACAGGGGTAAAAGAAGAGATGCTTCCCTGGACTTGGGCATAAGTGAAAGAACTTTGTATAGAAAACTGAAGGAATACGATATTGAAGACCTTTAAGGATTAGGTAGTAAAAAATTAATATTAAATAATGAACGTTTTTTTAAATAAAATAAAACTGATTGGCGTCCTGGGCCTATTGCTGACTTTGTTTAATTTTTCTACCTGCAAATATGGGTTTAAAGATGTAGCACCATTGCCTGTTGAAATCAAAACATTCAGGGTTAACTACCTTGAAAACAAAGCGCAATACGTGAATACACAATTGAGCCCGCAATTGACAGAACAGTTAAAAGCAAAAATTATCAATACTACCCGCTTAAAACAAACCAATAATGATGATGCACATTATGATATCAGCGGCTTCGTATCACAGTATTATACCAGCACCGTAAGTATCAGCAATAACAGCAGTAGTGGCAACAGGCTTACGGTTGGCTTTCACCTTGTTTTCCGAAATACGCTGGATGATACCAAAAACTTTGAAGCAGATCTTTCCCGTACTTTTGATTTTGCAGCTACGGCTTCTTTACAGGATGCAGAAAGATCACTCAATGAAAGCATTGTGAAAAATATTGTTGACGAAATTTTTAATAAAATATTTTCAAACTGGTAAATCATTTGCTGGTTGAATTTTAATCTTTTAGTTTTGACGCATGCCATTCCAAACATTATATAAAAATATTTTTAACGTAAACGAATCTGAAACAGACCGTACTGCTATGCTTCAGCAAACCGTTAAAGAATATCCGTACTTTTCACTGGCACATTTTTTCTTATTAAAAGAAACCGTTTTGGATGATGCAGCCCACGATACCATTGCTTCAAAAACTGCTTTACACTTTAACAACCCGTTTCTTTTAAATGAGCAATTACATAAAGAAAAAGAACAGTCCATTGAGCCTATCGAAATAAAAGCTGATACCGAAGATATTGTTGAATTGGCCATTTTTCCGGTAACTGATGTGGAAGAAATAACCCTTATTGAAACAGCTGCAGCACTTCCTGAAATAAAACAACCGGCCCTCAATGAGGAGCCCATGCTATTTGAACCACTTTATGCTACCGATTACTTTGCATCTCAGGGGATTAAACTAAGTCAGGAAACTCAGCCGGATGACAAACTGGGCAAACAACTCAGAAGTTTTACCGACTGGTTAAAAACGATGAAAAAAGTGCATGAGAACAAATTACCGGAGGGCAGCGAAATTTTGGATAAGTCTGTACAGGCAATGGCAGAAAAAAGCAACAAAGAAGAAGTTGTAATTACGGAAACAATGGCGGAAGTATTTTTGCAGCAGGGGAAGCTACATAAAGCAAAAGAAATATATGAAAAATTAAGTTTGCTCAATCCTTCCAAAATCGCTTACTTTGCAGCCAAAATAGAACAAATTCAATAAAACAACATAACATGCTAGCTTTATTCGGTGTATTAATTATTATTTTCTCCATAGTATTAGGATTGATCGTTTTGATTCAAAATCCTAAAGGTGGTGGATTATCAGGTTCATTAAGTGGATTGGGAAATCAGTTAATGGGTGTAAAACAAAGTACAGATATTCTTGAAAAAGGAACTTGGTTCTTTGCTGCAATCGTTGGTCTTTTATGCCTGGCTTCACCAGCTTTTATTCCAAAAGATGCAAGTAGCTCTTCAGAAAATGATGATCTGTTAAACAATGCGCCTACAGCTGCTCCAAAAGCAACTACCCCTGCTAATACTGCTCCAATGCCTGGTGCGCAACCTGTTGTTCCTGCCACCAAATAAAACAATTATAAAATATTTATAGCCCCGCTCATTTAAGCGGGGTTTTTTATTTTACTTTGTTTAAGCTATCTGAACAAAACCGTTGGTATGAAAAAAATTGTGACTGTTGTTTTTTTACTGATTGCCATTACTGGTATATATGCAGGCTGGAAAGTCTTTGGCCCCACCCTTTCAGCTCCGGATGGGAAATATTTTTATATCCATAGCAATGCTTCCTATGAATCTGTAAAAGATGAGTTGCAAAAACAAAACATTCTTTCAGGCTTTTTCTTCTTTGATAAAATGGCACGTCAGGTAAATTATGATAAAAATGTAAAAGCCGGGCGTTATGAGATTAACAATGGAATGAGTCTATATAACCTTCTACGAATGCTGAAATCCGGCAGACAGTCACCGGTAAGACTTGTCATTAACAAGCTGCGTACCAAAGAAGATTTTGCAAAAAAGATTGGACAACAGTTTGAATGCGATTCTCTGGAAGTGATCAACTTTATCAGCAACAATGATTCTTTAAAAAACCATGGCCTGGATACCAATACTGTGATGACAGCAGTAATCCCCAATACTTACTTTGTAAAATGGAATACCTCCTTTAAGAAATTATTTATAAAATTAAAAGACGAACAGGAAAAATTCTGGAACGAAGAAAGGAAACAGAAAGCTACAGATAAGAATTTAACTCCTGAGCAGGTTTATACCATGGCCAGTATTGTAGAAGAAGAAACCAACATAAGTTCCGATAAAGGTCTGATAGCAAGTGTATATATCAACCGAATAAATAAAAGCATGAAACTGGAAGCGGATCCTACTGTAAAGTATGCCATGAGAGATTTTGGACTTAAACGGATTCTTTATGGCCATCTTAATTTTCAATCTCCCTACAATACCTATCAAAATAAAGGGCTGCCTCCGGGTCCCATTTGTACTCCTTCAACAGAAACAATCAATGAGGTACTAGATGCCCCTAAAACAGATTATTTATTTTTTGTTGCGAAGCCTGATTTTAATGGATATTCGAACTTTGCAGCTACTTACGAAGAACATCTGAAATATGCCAAAGCATACCAGGATGCGCTGGACGAACTTATCAGAAAAAAACAATCACAATAAAAACCTTGATAAAAATACAACGTATACTAATCACCAGCATGCCAGTTGCTTTTTTAATAAGAAAAAGTAAAACGCTTTTGCTGCCTGGCTTTGAGGGCCTGCCCTTGTATGATGTACTGGATTTTTTATGGAAGCAAATAAAAACACATGGTCTTTCTGAAAGGGCTTCAGCCATTTCCTATAATTTTATAATGGCATTGCCGCCTTCTCTATTATTTTTATTTACATTAATTCCTAACCTGCCCTTTATTTCCAAAAGAAATATTATTTCACAGTTAAACAGCATAATCCATGATATTATTCCTTCACCGGTTTACAACAGGGAAGTAATAAAATTTGTAGATAGTTTTATCAACAATTCAAAATTGGGGCTGCTTTCCTTTGGTTTGTTAACTTCCCTGTTTTTCGCATCCAATGCCATCATGGGACTGATGCGTGCGTTCAACAGAAATTATATTGGATTTGAAAAAAGGCATAGTATAAAGGACCGTGTAGTTGCACTCAGGCTTACCATCATTCTCTTTGGTCTTTTAATGGGGTATCTTATTTTACTGATCATGCAAGGAGCATTACTCAAACTGCTTGTTCGAAATGAAATACTACGGGAGGTTTTTTCCTACCTAAGATGGGGATTGATGATTATGCTTGTTTTTTTTGCCATCGCTTACATATTTAAATATGCTCCTTCAGTAAAAAAGAAATGGAAACTCAAGTCTCCAGGAGCTATACTGGCTACTTTTTTGAGCATCGCAGCATCCTTCGGATTTTCTGTTTTTGTAAACAGCTTTGGTAAATACAATGCATTGTATGGTTCTATTGGAACCATCATGATGATCATGGCGCTCATTTTTTTAAATTCGTTGGCACTGCTCATAGGTTTTGAATTAAATGTTAGTATCAAATCACTCAGATTACATGCCATTCAAAGAAAGGAAGAGGAACTAGCGCAAAAAGAAAAAGTGCAGCATACCTGAACTTACCATTCAAATAATTTATGATTAAGAATAAAAATGCTAACCGATCAAGCATTATTTTAGATAAATAATTAAATTGCAACCATGAAAAAAATATTAATAGCATTAGTGCTGCCAGCTATCTTAGCCAGTATGGCTTTTACGATTGGAGAACCATTAACCATTGGTAGTTCGATGCCAAAAGCAGATGTAAAAATGCTGGATATGAATGGCAAGATGATCAGCATAAAAGATGTTGCGGGAACGAATGGTACTTTAGTGATGTTTAGCTGCAATACCTGCCCTTATGTGATAAAAAATCAGGAACGTATATTGGCCATAAACGATTACGCAAAAAAAATGAAACTGGGAGTCATTGTCCTAAACAGCAATGAAGCATATCGTGGTGGAGAAGATAGTCCGGAAGCAATGAAAGTATATGCAAAGGAGCAAAAATATAACTGGAGTTATGTGGTAGATAAAAACCATGAAGTCGCCGATGCTTTTGGTGCTAACAGAACTCCTGAAGTTTTTTTATTTGACAAAAGTTTAAACCTCGTGTATCATGGAGCAATCGATGATAATCCCTCAGATGCAACAGCAGTAGGCAGACAGCATTTAAAAGAAGCCATCAACGAATTGGTTACGGGCAAGACTATTTCAGTAAAAGAAACTAAAAGCGTAGGCTGCAGTATCAAACGCAACAAACCATAAAATATTTATTTAACAAACAGGGCCTGATCATTTTGATCGGGCTTTTTAATGAATATCGTTATTCATTGCTATCTTAGAAAGCTCATTATGAAACAGTCTCTTTTTTATATTCTTGCCGCCATTGGATTATTGTTAGGCTCCTGCAGCAAGAATAATTTTAGCAGCAAACCTGCATACCAGTTTAAAAGCAGCGATGGTAAACCAGACTATTCCGATCTTCATTACTGGGCAGCACATCCATGGAAATGGGATCCATCAGACAGTGTTCCTAAACCACTCAGAAAAAATTTCATCAAAGATTCTGTAGCAGATGTTTTTTTTGTTCATCCAACCAGCCTTACCAGTAAAAAAAATACCAATAGCAATGCATCCATTGATGATGCAGCCATCAATAGCAAAACAGACTATTCTGCTATATTATACCAGGCCAGTACTTTTAATGAACAATGCAGGATTTTTGCACCAAGGTACCGACAGGCTCATTACAACAATTATTTCACAACAGATACAGCAAGCGCAAACCAGGCTTTTGAATTGGCATATGAAGATGTAAAAAATGCGTTTGAAATATACCTAAAGTATTACAATAATGGCAGGCCCATTATTATTGCATCACATAGCCAGGGTACTACTCATGCTGCGAGGTTATTAAAAGAATATTTTGAAGGCAAACCTTTAAAAAACAAACTCGTTTGTGCCTACATCATAGGAATGCCAATACCCGAACATTATTTCACTACGCTTCAACCCTGTAAGGATTCTTTAAGTACGGGCTGTTTTGTAACATGGCGATCATTTGAGAAAGGATTTGAAGGAAGTGAATTTATAAAAAAAGAAACATTTAAAGCCGTTGTGACCAACCCTCTACTATGGAGTAATGATACAATCTTTGCACCCGCAAAATTAAATACAGGCGGAGTTTTGAAAAATTTCAATATTGTAAAACCGGCAGTTGTAGATGCAATGGTTTACAAAAATATTTTGTGGACCAGCAAACCTAAATTTTTCGGCAGTTTTTTATTGAAAAAGAAAGATTATCATATTGCTGATATCAATTTCTTTTACACAAATATTCGGGAGAATGTAAAGACCAGGATCGCAATGTTCTGGAAACAATAATTACGCGTTAACCAAACAAATATTATTTAAAGGAAGTTTTGCAGGAATCTTTTTGGTCTTTGCTACATTTGTTCCAAGCCATGTTTCCCTAACCGCCAATAGCCATTTTTAATTCCTTTTCAAAAGTAGCCGCATCCATTTCTTCTTCAAAGAATTTACGGTAACCGGTTTTGGTATTGATGATTAAGGTTGCAGGAATAGATCCACTCCAGCGGGTATCGATTTTAGGACAGAAGTAATCGGCGTTGGTTTCATCCAGCCATACAATATTGGTAGTAAAAGCATTTTTCTTCGCAAAAGCAGCAATTTTAGAAGGATAATAAGATGGCAGATCAAGGCTCACCAATAACAATTGTACGTTTTGAGATTTGTACTGATTTGTAATTTTTATAAAAGAAGGAATCTCTGCTACGCACGGTTTACAAAAAGTTGCCCAAAAGTTGATCACCAATACTTCATTATTTTTTGAACGGATATACTTGTCTACATCCGTAATCTTCCATTTGGGAATTTCTTGACTTTGAGACGAAATACTGTATACCAACAATGCCAATACTGTAAATAATCTTTTCATATACCGCTAAAGTTAATTACAAAAAGGGCCCAATGTACCAAAGGACCGTTAAATGGCTTAAAAAAATTGCTTTGGCAGATACAGGCTTTCAAAGTACTTTTGCCCCTCATTCATCATTAAAAATTCAACATTTTTATGGCATACGACTTAATAGTGTTAGGTAGCGGACCAGGTGGATATCCTGCTGCTATCAGGGCAAGTCAACTGGGAAAAAAAGTAGCAATTATAGAAAAAGAGAGTCTGGGTGGCGTTTGCCTCAACTGGGGTTGTATTCCAACCAAAGCTTTATTGAAAAGTGCGCAGGTATTTGAATATGCCAAACATGCGGCTGATTATGGTATTAATATCAGCAACCCTACACACGATTTTGGTGGGGTGGTTAAACGCAGCCGTGGCGTTGCAGACAAAATGAGTAAGGGCGTTCAGTTCCTAATGAAGAAAAATAAGATCGATGTGATCATGGGTTATGGCAAACTGATTGCTTCCAATAAAATTGAAGTAACGGCAGCAGACAATACAAAACAGGTTGTTGAAGCAAAGAACATTGTAATTGCTACCGGTGGCCGTGCCCGCCAATTACCTACCATGCCCATTGATGATGTTAAAATCATCGGGTATCGCAAGGCAATGGTACTTGCAGATCAACCAAAAACGATGATCATTTGCGGAAGTGGTGCTATCGGTTCTGAATTTGCACATTTCTATAACTGCATGGGTACTAAAGTAACCATCGTAGAATTTATGCCAAGAATTGTTCCTGTAGAAGATGAAGACATTAGTAAAGAACTGGAAAAACAATTCAAAAAACAAGGCATCACTATCATGACCAATAGTGAAGTATTAAAAGTTGATACTTCAGGGACAGGTGTAAAAGCTACTGTAAAAACAGCCGCTGGCGAGCAAATCCTGGAAGCGGATATTTTATTAAGTGCGGTGGGTGTTGTTGCCAATATTGAAAATATTGGTTTAGAAGAACTAGGCATTAAAACAGAAAAAGGAAAGATCATTGTAGATGCCAACCAGCAAACCAATGTTCCGGGAGTTTATGCTATTGGAGATTGTACTCCAGGACAGGCACTTGCCCACGTAGCAGCCAAAGAAGGTATCAATGCTGCAGAACATTTAAGTGGTCACAAACCTGAGCCAATTGATTATAACAATATCCCGGGCTGCACCTATTGCTCTCCTGAGATAGCCAGTGTTGGTTATACCGAAAAAGCTGCTAAAGATGCAGGGTACGAAATTAAAGTAGGCAAATTTCCATTTATGGCAAGTGGTAAAGCAAGTGCTGCCGGTGCAACCGAAGGTTTTGTAAAAGTAATCTACGATGCCAAATACGGTGAGTTCTTAGGTTGCCATATGATTGGTATGAACGTAACAGAAATGATTGCAGAAGCCGTTGTTGCCCGCAAACTAGAAACGACTGCTCATGAAATCCTGAATGCTGTTCATCCACACCCTACCATGAGCGAAGGATTGAAAGAAGCTACTGCAGCAGCTTATGGAGAAGCAATCGATATTTAAGCAATAATTACAAACACATAAAAAATGCCTGTTATTGCTAACAGGCATTTTTATTATAAGTAGATATAAATAGGGTAATCCGTTAAAGAAAAACAATCCTTACTTCGCAAAAACTTTTTTCAGCAAATCAGTTACCTGTGCTGCCGGATCCTTCCTTATTTTTTGCTCCTCCTGCCCTATTGAATAAAAAATTCCGGCCATTGACTTTTCAGTTACATATGCTGAAATATCAGTATTTACTGGTGTTTTATTAAATTTATTGTAAGCAGTAAAAACATCTTTCCAATATTTGGTAGCATCCGTTTTAGCAAGAGATTGTTCAATAACAGGTCTCATTTTTTCAGTAAGCTGTGATGTGGTATTTTTCTTCAGATAATCCGTAGCAGCAAAATCTCCTCCTCTTAATATAGACAAACCATCAGTAACAGTCATTCCTTTAATAGCATTAACAAAAATGGTTGATACACCCCCCGCGGCATCTTCAGCAGCACGGTTCATAGAAAGAATGGCTTTATCTACCAATGAGCCCATCCCAAACTGACGAAGTGTTTTTTCTGCCTTTTTAGCTTCATCCGGCATCAATATTTTAATAGCGGCATTGGCAAAAAAACCATCTGCTTTATTAAGTCGTTTGGCGCTGCTGTCCGCTCCAATGGTTAGTGCCTGTTTTAGTCCGTTGATGATATCATCATTACTAAGAGAACTACCACTTCCTCCACCCATTTTTTTACTGATAGAAGACATCACTTTACTACTGCTGTCGCCCTTAACCGCTTTGTTAAGTTTACCCAGTATACCTTGAGCATTTATTAAATGGGTCATTCCAAGGGCTACTACTAAAAAAACTATTTTTTTCATATTGTACATTTTATCTTTAGACAGCAAAACTATGGCTAAACTTGCTAAAGGCTGGTTAAAATGTTTTAGTATTGCGGAGAAATTATTGAATACCAGGTCCGTCAATCAAGGTCTTTATACTAAAAAATAACACATGAAAATAGCAGTTCTGTGTGCAGGTATGGTAGGACGTACAATCGCTATCGATCTTTCTACCAATTTTGAAGTAACGTCTTTTGATATCAGTGAAGCCAATCTAAATATATTAAAAGAACAGGCAAATATAAAAACCCAAAAAGCAAATTTGGCAAACCTCAGCGACTATGCATCTATGTTAGCTGGCTTTGATATGTTCGTGAGTGCAGTACCAGGTTTTATGGGTTATAAAACACTGGAAACCCTTATTCAATTTAAAAAAAATATCGTTGATATTTCCTTTTTTCCCGAAGATGCACTGGCACTGAATGCACTAGCGAAAGAAAACAACGTAACTGCCATTGTAGACTGTGGCGTAGCTCCAGGCATGAGCAACCTGGTACTTGGCAGATACAATGAAGAAATGACCATACATAGTTTTGAGTGTATGGTAGGCGGTTTGCCAAAACTCCGATTAAAACCTTTTGAATACAAAGCACCTTTTTCACCGGTAGATGTGATTGAAGAATATACCAGGCCGGCTCGTTATGTAGAGAACGGATTCATTGTATCCAAACCAGCCTTAAGTGATGCTGAGCTAATTCATTTTGAAAAAGCCGGAACGCTAGAATCCTTTAATACAGACGGGCTGAGAAGTATTTTGGTTACCATGAACCATATTCCCAATATGAAAGAGAAAACCTTAAGGTATCCTGGTCATATAGCATTGATTCAGGCACTGCAACAGGCAGGGTTTTTTAATGAAAAGGAAGTAGAGATTAACGGGTATAAAATAAGACCACTTGATTTTACCTCAAAAATCTTATTTGACCAATGGAAACTACAACCTGAAGAAGCCGAATTTACCATCATGACCATTGTGGTAAAAGGTATAAAAGATGGCAAGGATATTACAGTCAACTATTTTTTATTCGATGAATACGATGCGGCAACCAAAACTGCTTCTATGAGCCGCACCACTGCATATTCTTGCACTGCCGCAGTAAATTTGCTGGCACAAAACCTGTTTAACGAAAAAGGTGTTTTCCCGCCAGAACTGGTAGGAAAACACCGGGATTGTTTCGATTATATTTTAAACTATCTGAAAGACAGAAATGTGATTTACAAAAAAACAGTGAGCTAATTGCCCAATTGTTACATCTTAATAATTTTAAAATTCTTTTTACCGGTTTCATCACCAATACTTAACAGGTAAATACCGGCAGGTAAATGTCCCAGCTTAATTTTCTCATCCGAAGATTGAAGCACTTGTTGAAACAAGGGCTTACCTGCAGTAGAAAGTATAATAGCTACTTTACCTTTTAGCGTTTGTAACTCTTTTGAATGAATGTTCAAATAATCTACTACCGGGTTAGGATATACGCTTATATTATCTGCAGGAACTACTACAGGAATGGTATCCTGTGGCAAAGGACCAGCAGTGGCAAGAGAGGCATCACATTGATAAGAACGCAGCAAACTATTCCTTAATCCCCCTAAGGCAAACATGGCCCTCATTTTATTCTTCTGGCCATAGGTAAACATATTCATACATGCATCACTGGTAAGATCCATATAATTCATATACATATCACCATTCGCATTGGGAGAACAAGGAGTATACCTTGGAAAACTTGGACAATTAAAATTGTAACTTCTCTGCCTAGGGGTATCATCAACTCCATCATCTCCGCAATCATCATCACCCCAAATATGTTTAAGTCCCATCCAATGAGCAACTTCATGAGTGGCAGTGCGGCCTTTATTAAAATCTCCCCTCAAATAACCTTTGGTTCCAAAAACATCAAACTTAATAACAACCCCATCTTTTGCAAGATCTCCACCAGGAGGTGTTGCATATCCTAAAGCACGGCCAAAAAGATTACAAACCCAGATATTTAAATAACGTTCGCTATCCCATGCTTTAACGCCACCTACCGCAGGATTCTTGATATCGTCATCTGCTCTAAAATAATCCTTTGCAACATACTTACGATCTATACCACTGGTAGACCTTCCGTCTGGATCTACTTTTGCAAGACAAAACATGATACGACTATCAGCAGCAAGTGATTTAAATGCTGCAGGCACCATTGATTTATCGCCATTTAATAAACGAAAATCTTGATTGAGAACATCAATTTGGGATAATATTTGTTGGTCAGTGATATTCTGCCCAGAAGTTTTAAACAATACATGAACCACAACCGGAATGGTAATGATCTCATTTGGAACCGTATCCCTAGGAGGAAGCTTTCCTTCAAAAGAAGGAGCAGTGGTTCTTAACTTAAAATTATTTTTAACATACTCCTCAGTTGCACAAATTCGCTGTGCAGCAGTAGTCATATTTAAACAAAATAGAATAGCTGTAATTAAATAAAGTCTCATTTCCTGAAAAAGCGTAATATGAATAGAAATGATCTTCTCGAAGGATGATATGGAAAGGCATATGGGTAGTGTATGTAACTGAAAGTTTTCTTTCGTTACCTTACAGGAAAGGAACAGGCATTTATCTATTTAGGGAGTAATAAGAAAATATCCAGCTCAGAGGTAGAGCAAATATAGGGGCTAATTTTAAAATAACAAATTTTTATTGCAAACAAACAGAATAAAAAAAGATCCTACTACTGCAGTTCCCTATTTTTGCAGCCATATAACCCAATCAAATGAAATATTTTTTTTCCCTTTTGTTTGTTTTAGCCATTATTTCCTGTAACAATTCAGAGAATAATGAAACAGACCCTACCCTTGTGACTCCAAAATCAGGCATAGCTGCCCCTGTTACGCTTTCTTATAATATTATTGCACAACATCCACACGACACCAGTGCTTATACACAGGGCCTCCAACTCTTTAATGGTAAAATGTATGAAGCAACCGGTGATTTTGAAAACTCTTCTCTGCGTTTAACCGATTTTAAAACAGGCAAGGTTGAAAAAATACACCCCATGGGATCCGATAAAATTTTTGGGGAAGGAATTACTATTCTAAATAACAAAATTTACCAACTTACCTGGCAAAGCCATATAGTATATGTTTACGATATCAATGATATCACAAAACCAATTAAAACTTTTAACTGGCCTTATGAAGGCTGGGGTATCACCAGTAATGGCACCGACCTCATTGTCAGTGATGGAACTGCCAATTTATATTTTGTAAATCCAGAAGATTTTAAGGTAAGGAGTACCATCTCCGTTCAAACAAACCAGGGTCCACTTGATTCAATTAACGAACTGGAATATATAAATGGATTCGTATATGCCAATGTGTACACCACAGATTCAATAGTAAAAATAGACCCCGAGAGTGGACATGTGGTAGGACTAATGGAGTTTAACAATATGCTTCAGCCAGGCGAATTTATTCAGGGAAGAACGAATTACTTTAATGGCATTGCTTACGATTCAACAAGCAATACCATATTTGTTACAGGTAAAAGATGGCCTAAATTATTTGAAATAAAATTAAACTAGAAATACACAAATAATTTTTCATTATTATAAACTAAGATTTCTGTCTCTTAGCTTGATAGAAGCACTTACGCCTTCTTAATAATATAAATAACAGAACTACACTTCTCTTTTTTAAACAAGGTTTTGATATTAGACACAAGTCCGGCAAAAAAAGCGCCGATAATATTTCCTTGGCCATTTCTGTATTGCTCACTTAGCATACTCACATAAAAAGAATCAAACCACATCGGCTTTGTATTGATTACTTCTAGTCCGTGTTGTTTCATTATTTGTTTCATACTTTCCGGAGAAAAATGATACAAGTGACGGGGTACATCATAAGCTGCCCAATATTGCTGATATTGTTCAGCATCAGCAGAAGTATAATTAGGTACAGCCACAATCAGTCTGCCATCCGATTTCAAAAGCTGTTTTATTTGATCTATGTATTCATGCAACTGATGCACATGCTCCATCACATGCCACATGGTGATGGCATCATAGCTATTATTTGGTAACGCAAAAATCTCATTCGATGGCAATGGATCTATATGGAATAGCTGTTTTGCATTTGCTCTGGCAGTTTCATCGGGTTCCAAACCAGTGGTTTGCCAACCCGCTTCCCGCATCGTATGAAGAAAAGCACCAGTACCACAGCCAATATCAAGGATATTTCCTTTATCCTTTGAAG
Source organism: Chitinophagaceae bacterium (assembly GCA_947504605.1). Lineage (GTDB taxonomy): Bacteria > Bacteroidota > Bacteroidia > Chitinophagales > Chitinophagaceae > Ferruginibacter. Next base: position 3,486 of record CANNJE010000053.1, on the reverse strand, counting down.
TTACTTGCTGCAATAATTTTCGTTTACCCAATAGGGTCTGGCTCCTTACAATATGATAAATGCGGTTAATAAAACCTTTCTGGGTATTGCTGTGAGAAATATAATTTTCAGAAGCGTAATACGCTCCAATGGCATCCTGCGCCGGAATATCCTGCGTAAAAGCGCCCTTGCAGTTATTACACTGGTAAATCATAAAAGACTCACCGGAAACCGTAAAATCTTTTACCGAAAACTTTTGTTGAATATTGCCGGATTGGCAAAACGGACAGCCATCATAATGAATCATACCACTTAATTGAGGCTGCAAAGAAAGTTAATTTCTTTTATTTATCGTTAGTTATAAAACTATTTGATGCTGCAATGGGATTAACGGGAATAAGATTTCCAGATTGACAGATCGGCTGACTGCTGTAATAAAACAGTATTACTGTGGCTGCCACCAATCCTAAAATAATTGCAGGTATCCACCACTTTGATTTAACGATTGCTTCTTCCTGAAGAAATTCAGTCATAGCGGTTGTATTGGTATGGTTATCTCCTACCAACATATTATGGGAAGCATCAGGATGAATAACCCTTTCTGCATCTACTTCCGGAAAATAAGTAATGGGTAGCTGCACCGATTTAAAATGCAGTGCACGATTCGCATCCATGTAAAAACTACCGGCAGCAGACAACGGTAATTCCTGATATGCCTTAAGCTGATTTAATGAATCACAAAAATGTTGAAGCAAAGATTCTGCCTCGGGTGCTGTAATTTGTTTCTGAGCGGCAATAAAATCCAAAAGAGCATAAGAGGAACTTTCCTTTTTTGACAGTTCAATAAAAGGTACAGGTGCCGTCATACTGTTTTCACCGGGCAATATTTTTGCAAAACCGGGTTGTAATAACAAAGTCCCCACCGAAGGGAGCGGGCAGCTTTTATAATCATACAACCAAGCTGTGAGTAGTTTTTCCATGCCCTGCAAAAATAGCAGTTAAAAGTTAATTAAAACACCAGCCGCTATGTTTAATCCATACACTTCATAATTGTGCCAGCGTTCGTATTTATCATTCAGAATATTATTAAAATTTAACCAGGCACTGAATTGTTTGTTTATTTTATATTCTGCACCTGCACTTAGGTCGGTTCCGCCGCTTAGCGGCTTACTAACATTGGCCTTTGTAATATAATTACCCCCATTATAAAAATACAAATCACCCTTCAGCATCAAACGTTCAAATGCCCACCATCTCATAGATCCGGTAAATTCCATTGGAATGGTATGCCATGCTTTATCATTTACTTTAAATCCGGTATAACCATTAAAAGTTACGCCTGCGGTTACGGTAAATTTATCCTGATTAATATAACTCACATCTCCATGCACCCTTATATTATTAGCTGTTGCTTCATGACTTATTAAAAAGGATTTATTATCCCTCGCAGTATCATTTATAAAAATGACAAAATCTCTGTAGCTGATCCAGGATGCTTTTGCATTAAAATTAAAATGTTTACCCACTGTTGCTTTTATACCTCCATAATATTCGACCTCCTTGGTATTTTTTTGCTGCAAAAAGGTTTCCAGATAAGGATTGATGGCCGATAAATTACGAAAGGTATTTTTAATATAACGCCCTACCCAACCTGCCTGAACCAAAAACACTTTATCCTGCAATTTTACTTCAGCATGCACATCAGGCAACCAGGCAAAAACTCCATTTGTCCAGGTGGGTGTTACACCGGCATGAATATTTAACTGACCATTTTTGTATACAAAAGCAGGCGTTAATTGAATGACATTATTGGCAAATGAATAGTTGTTGGGAATATATCCCTTTGTGGCATAATTGGTAAAATCACCCTTACCTGTTAAGTGAATGGAAAGTTCATCATTTAATTTCTTTTCAACAGGTGCCTCAATTACAATACTTGTTTCGCTGAGCTTATCTTTATTTGTAAAAAAACTAAGCTGCAGATTGGGATTGTAATTCACCCCCATCGAATTGCTGATGGTATTACGAAAACCACCTGATATAATGATATCCTGAAACTGTTGCCTGATCTCAGATTTTTGGTAAGTATAAACACTGTGATCATACCCATATAAATAATAATTATTCAGACTTACAGCGGCAGCTCCGTACACTTCATTTTTAGGAGTAAAATAACTGCCGGTTCCTTTTACATTCAGTATTCCATAATCCTGAAAAACAATATCTTTTCCTTTAGCTGCAATATATGACCCTGTAAGATTAACCAATGATTTTTTCCCATCACCAAAACTGAACCCTACAGCTACATAGGGAGAATTGTAGGTTCCTACTCCCGCTTTTAAATAATTACGGCTACCAAGATACAGATTGGTATCCTGTACCAGCGCCAATGGCCGAAGCGTAATTGGCTGATATGCATAAAACAAATTCTGCGATGGGATGGTATATCCCAATGAAGGCCTGCTTGTATCACTGGCTAACTGAGAGCCTGAAAAATTTATCTTAATTGCATTACGCAATACCGGTTTAAAAGAAGAAGTTATATCAATTGCCTGCGTTTTAGTTGTATCCTTTTGCCCCAGTGCATTTACTGCCATCAAACAACCAGTTGCTATTATAAAAAATACCTTATTCATCTTGCTATTGTTAATGAGTAAAATTTGTTGTTGAACCTTCATACTAGTTTCCGATTTTAGATTGTTCTTTCTCTTCAGCAATGGCTTTTTCCATTTTTTGCTGTGCTTCTGCTTTTAATGTTGCAATGGCAGCATTTTTAGCTACACTTTCAAAAGTAGCTTTCGCATTAAAATAATCTTTTTGCTGTAGAAAAATATCCCCCAATAAAATATAAGATTTGGTAACCCACATATCATAAGATCCGGTTTCTTTGATTACAGCCAAAGCTGCTTTTTCTGATGCCGTCATATTATTTAAACTAAAATAACAATTGGCAATTTCATACCTGGCTTCTGCTCCCCATGCAGTTTTATTAATCAATGCAGCATTTTTAAAAGATACAATTGCTGCAGGCAAGTCATTACTTATCTGCTGAGATTTACCCAGTACAAGGTTGGCGATAGATTTATCATCTGTACTGATCCCCTTTTTTGTCAACAGCTCTTTAGCTGCGGCATTCGCTTCTGTATAATCTTTTAATAAATAATGGCTGCGAACAAGTCCACGCAAGGCTTCGAGCAGGTTATCCTGGTTAACTGCATTTGCCCTCAGCATTTCAAAATACTTTTTCGCATTTACATAATCCTTCTGTTCAAAGAAATAAATACGAGCAGCAGCAAGTGTTGCTTTTTCATAATATTTATTCAGGCCTTTTGAATTTACAAAACTATAGCCAGGCAATGCATTGGTAAAGTCTTTGTTTTGTTCATAACAGGTACTGCGCAGATAATTGGCATCGATTGTATAAGCGCCATCCGGAAAACGGCTCAGGTAATTGGCAAAACCAGCCAATGCAGCTTTACAATCATTATTGTCGTATTTTAAAATGGC
>CANNJE010000052.1 GCA_947504605.1 Chitinophagaceae bacterium | reverse complement strand
GTATGGATGTTTATATTGCCAAGCTGCGTAAATATCTAAAAGAAGATACCAAACTGGAAATCGTGAATATTCATGGAAATGGATTCAGGCTGGTGGAATCAGAATAATTCTAAAAAAGGATAAAAAATGCCGCTTAATAGCGGCATTTTTTATGCACCAAATAAATTATTCTGAAAACCTCCGGGAGGTATTGTCTTTTTCAAATGTTCGTAAGCTTTTGCCGTCACCTCTCTTCCCCTAGCGGTTCTTTGTAAAAATCCCTGCTGAATTAAAAATGGTTCATATACTTCTTCTAATGTGCCTGTTTCTTCACCTACTGCTGTTGCAATAGTGGTAATACCAACGGGGCCACCTTTAAATTTATCAATGATGGTGGTAAGTATACGGTTATCCATTTCATCCAAGCCATAAGCATCTACATTTAATGCTTTGAGTGAATGTTCGGTGATGTTCATATCAATAACACCATTTCCAAGTACTTGAGCAAAATCCCTTACACGCCTAAGCAGGCTATTGGCTATACGTGGAGTGCCACGGCTGCGTCCTGCAATTTCTGCAGCAGCATCGCTGGTAATTTTTGTATTTAAAATTTTTGAACTGCGCAGCAGGATATTTTTTAAAGTTTCTGCATCATAATATTCTAACCTCGATTTTATACCAAAACGGGATAATAGCGGCGAAGTGAGCAAACCACTCCTGGTAGTAGCTCCTATTAATGTAAATGGGTTTAAATTAATTTGTACGCTTCGTGCACTAGGGCCACTGTCTATCATAATATCCAAACGAAAATCTTCCATGGCTGCATATAAATATTCTTCCACCACATTGCTCAACCGGTGAATCTCGTCAATAAATAAAACATCATTTGCTTCAAGATTCGTAAGTAAGCCCGCAAGATCTCCCGGCTTTTCAATAACCGGCCCACTGGTTTCTTTTATACTAACACCCAGTTCATTGGCTACAATACGGCTAAGGGTGGTCTTGCCCAAGCCCGGAGGACCGTGAAAAAGAATATGATCCAATGCTTCTCCTCTCAGCCTTGCAGCCTTGATAAAAATGCGAAGATTCTCTATCGTTTGCAACTGTCCGTTAAAATCATCAATTTCCCTTGGCCTGATATTGTTCTCAAATTCTTTATCGGCTGCACTTAACCTGCCTGAATCACTATTTAAATTGGGGTTGCCCATTGTTTGTTATAATTGTATGCTGTAAAGCTAAAGGATTAATTGCTATTTTTTTTGGCAGGAATTCAGATGTTTAATTAATCTGGTATGCCGCTATGTGTAATTAAAGAAAATGGCCAATAAAAGAGGGGAGCAATCGCATCTTAAATTTTACTACATTGTAGTGGCTAAAATGCAATAAGGCGTACAGTTTAAAGACAATAGGAAACCTTTTACCACAGCATTTAGCCATTAATCAAATGAAGTACTGTTTTTAAGCAACAGCCAATTAGATTTGTTTCAATATGTTAAAAAATATTTCAAGATATTGGTGGTGTCAAATAACAGGGTGGTCTATTAATATTGCCGTAAGCGTATTTTTTGTTACCACTTTTGGAGAACCTGATAATTTCTTTTTCCTTAGCCTTTTTCTTACCTGTCTGTTGGGGGTTTTAATTAGCCATGTAATGCGGCACAATATTCATAGTCTGAAGGTGTTGGAAAAGCCGCTAAAGACACAGATATTTTACCTGATAGGACTTACCATTCTTTTCTCTGTTTTTTTTGGAGTGCTCACAGAAGCAATAGACTATTTGATAGGATACAATCCCGATAAACTGCAGAAATATACAAAACTTCAGCGCTTGTTTTTTAGTAGTTTTAATGGCATGTGGTTATTGCTGGTATGGAATATGATTTATTACATTTATCATTATGTGGAGCGTAACCGTACACAGGAACTGGATACACTACGACTGGAAGCTGTTGTAAAATCGCTTGAATTAAAAACCATCAAATCACATATTAACCCTCATTTTATTTTTAATGCATTAAACAGTATTCGTGCACTGGTAGATGAAAATCCAGAACGGGCAAGAACCGCCATTACGGAATTGAGCAATATTCTCCGAAGCAGTATGCATGCTGAAAAAATGGAAACAGTGCCCTTAAAACAGGAGCTGGATATTGTAAAAGATTACTTGGCATTGGAACATATGAGGTTTGAAGAAAGGCTTCAGATTGAAATGGATATTGATGAAGACACTCTTAACCAGCCTATACCTCCGATGATGTTGCAAACACTAGTGGAAAATGCAATAAAACATGGTATCAGTAAACACGTAAACGGGGGAACCATCAAGATCATTTCTGATTTTAGAGAAGATCACCATGAACTCATTGTTCAAAATTCAGGATCCCTGAATGGCTATGTTTTGCATAATAAGGAAGGGTTCGGAATAAAAAGTACACAGGATCGTTTAAATCTCTTATACCAGGGTAAAGCAAATTTTCAGATTAGAGATGTAGATGGTGGAATGGTAGAATCAAAAATAATAATGCCACTGGCATCGATTTTATAATTTTACACTGAAAAATGTTAGTTTAAAATGCACAAAGCAATTATAATAGACGACGAAAGATTAGCCCGGAATGAGTTGAAAAAATTATTATCAGATTTTCCGGAGATTGAAGTAATAGGAGAGGCTGCTAATGCCGCTGAGGGTATTGAAAAAATAGAAAGTTTATCACCGGATCTGATTTTTTTGGACATTCAAATGCCGGGTAAAACTGGTTTTGATATGTTAATGGAACTGGAGAGAGCTCCTCATGTAATCTTTACAACCGCTTATGATGAGTTTGCGTTGAAGGCTTTTGAAGTAAATGCATTAGACTATCTGATGAAACCGGTTGAGCCTAAACGCCTTGCTGATGCCTTGCATAAACTGCAACAGGCGGAAGAAAAAGAAATGGCTGCTGCTATGGCAGGGATTAGCCGTGGAATGTTGGGCGAAAACGATCAGGTGTTTGTAAAAGATGGTGAAAGATGCTGGTTTGTAAAACTGGGCGAAGTACGTTTGTTTGAAAGTGTTGGGAACTATGCTAAAGTTTATTTTGGTACTAATAAACCGCTAATTCTAAAGTCGCTAAATGCCCTCGAAGACAGGCTGGATGAAAGAATTTTCTTTAGGGCCAATCGTAAACATATAATCAATATGCGTATGATTGAAAAAGTGGAACCTTACTTTAATGGAGGTTTGTTGCTGGATTTGAAAGCAGGAGAAAAAATTGAAGTGAGCAGAAGGCAGGCGGTTAAGTTTAAAGAGATGATGAGTCTTTAGTAAGGCATATACATTTTTTAATTTTGTTTGTTTAGATATGAATTTTTAAAGAACGGTATTGCCGTTCTTTTTTAATATAATAATTACTGATTTTAATTTATTTAAGATGTATAAAAAATTATTGTTACCCGCTTTTTTATTGTTGAATGTTTCGTATGTTTTTTCACAAAAAATTGAAAAGGTAATTAATGCCACTGAGGCTGAAAGAATTGAAAGCATTTTGGCGAATGATTCTATGCAGGGGCGCAAAACTTTTAGTAGAGGTATCGATAAAGCTGCTTCGTTCATAGAATCAGAGTTTAAAAAAATAGGATTAAATTTTTTCGGGGATCTTAAAACATACAAACAATCCTTTGAAATGATTAAAACAAAATCCATTTCTGCATCTGCAACTATGGATGGTAAGGTGCTTGCTGCAGAAAATATGATTGCAGTAACTACAGATGCTGTTGTGAAATTTGATGAAAATTCGGGTTATAAAAAAGTGGTACTAGATAGCGCTTCCAACCTGATGACAGAAGCAACAAAAATCATTAATAGCAACAGCAAAACAATCGTATTTGTAAGTACAGCTCAATCTAAACTATTCAGCAGGCTTAAAAGATTTAAAAGAGAAAGTTTTGAAACCAAACAACCAGTTGTGTTTGTTTTAACCGATAATAATCCTGCTACATTTAGTTTTGAAATAACACATGAGGTAATAAAATCAAGCCTTGCCAACGTAATTGGAGTATTGCCCGGTAAATCTAAAAAAGAGGAATTGGTTATTTTTTCAGGACATTATGACCACCTTGGAATTGGAAAAGCCAATGCTGCAGGAGATTCTGTCTATAATGGAGCTAATGATGATGCGGCAGGAACAACAGCAGTAATTATGCTTGCAGAATATTTTAGTAAACTTAAAAACAATGAGCGCAGTTTGATATTTGTGGCATTTACTGCTGAAGAGGTAGGAGGATTTGGTTCGCAATATTTTTCAAAACAAATTGATGCCGATAAGGCTGTAGCAATGTTTAATATTGAAATGATTGGAACAGAAAGCCAGTGGGGCAAAAACAGCGCTTATATAACTGGTTTTGAAAAATCTGATTTTGGCAAAATACTTCAGGCTAATCTTGCCGGCAGTGAATTTAAATTTGAACCTGACCCTTATCCAAAACAAAATTTATTTTATCGTTCAGATAATGCCACACTGGCCGCACTGGGTGTTCCGGCTCATACTATCAGTACTTCAAAAATGGATACCGAAAAAATGTACCATACTCAGGAGGATGAAATAGAGACCCTTGATATGATTAATATGGCAGAAATTATAAAAGCCATTGCGATTAGTAGTAAGGGAATTGTAAATGGAAAAGAAACACCTACAAGAGTAGAAAAGCTGAATCGTTAAACAGATACAGGTATTCTGTGCACCGCTTCGGCCATTTCTTTTATAAGAGATGGATCTTTTTCTATGGCATTTCCTACAACGATTACATCGGCCCCTGCCTTGCAGTTAAGGTATGCTTTTTCGGGGCTGGTAATACCGCCACCAATGATTAGAGGGATATCAATGCAGCTAGCCACTTTTTGTATCATAGATTCTGAAATGGCTCTACGGGCACCACTTCCTGCATCCATATAAATCAGTTTCATGCCCAACATTTCGCCAGCCATTGCCGTGCACATAGCAATTTCATTTTTATCAGAAGGAAGAGGAGTTGCATTGCTTATATACGAAACGGTTGTAGGAGCACCACCATCAATAACCATATAGCCTGTAGGCATTATTTCCAACCCACTTTGTTTTACGATCGGAGCACTTACTACATGCTGGCCAATAAGTAATTCGGGATTACGGCCACTAATAAGGGATAAATACAATAATGCATCGGCATATTTGCTCACCTGACTCGGGCTTCCCGGGAACAATATAACAGGTATGGAGCAGCGTTGTTTAATGAGCTGCACACATTCATCCAAATAATTGGAAATTACGAGGCTACCGCCTACAAGAAAATAATCAACTTTTGACTCAGTAGCCAGTTCTATAAGCTGCTCCATATTATTATCATTCACCTTGTCAGGATCTATAAGCACAGCAAAGGACTTTTTGCCCTGCTGTTTTTTTTCCATTAGTGAATGATAAATAGGTTTCAACATTTAACTTATTGATTCATGCAAAAATGTGCAATTTTTTGTTCTTACCGAAATATTAACCTTATTAAAAGATTCATACCTCACAAATTGCCTTCTTTTATTGTTAATTTTGGACCAATGCCTGATATTATTAACGAAATTAAATTTAAAACAGCCCGGAGCGGTGGCAAAGGGGGGCAGAATGTGAACAAGGTAGAAACCATGGTGGAGGGGTATTGGGATGTGCAGGCTTCCCTTTTATTTACAATAGAAGAAAAACAACGCATAGTAGCAAAGCTTTCTAATAAAATTAATGCCGAAGGCTTGTTGTTGGTAAAAAGTCAGGAAGAAAGAACCCAGCTTGCCAATAAAACGACCGTAGTAAAAAAAATGAATTTATTGTTGCAAAAAGCACTGATCCTTCAAAAAAAACGAAAAGCAACTAAGCCAAGCAAAGCCAGTAAACTAAAACGGTTGGAGTCCAAAAAGAAAAACTCTGCGATTAAACAATTCAGACAAAAACCTGTTTCCGATGTATAAAGACAATTTTTTAATAATATGGGTTGTTGTTGTTGGGCTTACAGTTGTTATGTTTGAAGCCGATGCTCAGTCTAAAGCAGCCGATTTTACACTTCGCTTTAAAAATACTGCCAATGGAAATTCCCTTGTTTTGCTTGACAGTACTTATAAAAATACCTTTGGAGAATCTTACCAAGTAACGAAACTGAAATATTATATCAGTAATATCCACTTAACTGGAAAACAAAGCAATTATAAAAGCAAAGAAGTATTTCTTCTTAACGCTGCAGGTTCGGACAGTGCAACATTTCAATTAAAACCGGGAATATACACAGAACTCAGATTTATGCTTGGCGTAGACAGCATCCTCAATTGCAGTGGTGCACAGGATGGTGCACTCGATCCATTAAATGGTATGTTTTGGACCTGGAATTCGGGTTATGTATATTTTAAAATGGAAGGTTATTCTACCTCTTCAACTGCAGATCTTCAGCGAATAGAGCACCATATTGGAGGGTACAGAGGAATAAATAAAGCCGACAGGCAAATTGAACTGACATTAAAAGAACCTATTGTTATTAAAGACGGCGATACCAAAGCGATTTTTATTCAAGTGGATTTAGATAAATACTGGCAGGGGAAATCTGATATAAAAATCGCAGAAAATGCTCTAATCATGTTTCCGGGTGAATTGGCAAAAAAATCTGCTGATAATTTTTCTGGAATGTTTTCTATAATCAGTATAAAATAATTATTGTTGAAGCTAAAGGTTATCATATCATTTCTTTTATTTGCTGCAGTATCACTTTTTATAATAGCTGCGGGAAAGAAAGATAGGGATGATATCTACAAAACAACTCCTCTTGAATTTAAAATACCAAAAGGCTGGCCCAAACCAACTGTAGATTTTTTCAAAAAAAATAAATTGACTGAAGAAGGTTTTCTTCTGGGTAAAAAAATATTTTACGACAGCAGGCTAAGTAAGGACGGCGAAGTGAGTTGTGCAGGCTGCCATCAGCCGTTTGGTGCTTTTGCAACTTTTGATCATGATCTTAGTCACGGAGTAAGTAATAGTTTTACTACACGTAATGCTCCAGCGTTAATGAATCTTGCTTGGATGATTGATTTTCATTGGGATGGAGGTGTTAATCACTTAGAAATACAGCCGCTGGGGCCACTTACAGCTCCCAATGAAATGGGTATAACCTTGGATTCTGCGTTAATGATCCTGAAAGCTGACAGTGCATATTATAGAATGTTCAACAATGCATTTGGCAATCCTGCAATTACCAGCCAGCGAATGTTAAAAGCACTGGCACAGTTTACAGGTAGTCTTATTACTTCAAATAGCAAGTATGACAGGGTGATGAACGGGTTAGATACATTTAGCAATTTTGAAAAAAAGGGATATGTACATTTTAAAAATAATTGCGCATCCTGTCACAAAGAACCTTTGTTTACCGATAATAGTTTTCGCAATAATGGGATGCTATTAAATAGGTTTAAAGATATTGGCAGGCAGAGGATTACGGCACTGAGTTCAGACTCTTTAAAATTTAAAGTGCCCAGTTTGCGTAATATTCAATTAACATTTCCTTACATGCACGACGGAAGTATTTTTTCTGTCCCCCAAGTTATTGACCATTATATTGCTAAAACAAATGCACCACAAATAGGCTTGGATTCAGTATTAAGAAAACCTATTGTACTTAATAAATTACAGAAAAATGAATTGATTTATTTTTTATATACTCTTACTGATACTGTATTTACAAAGAACAAACGATTTGCTCCTGATGGTCCAGTATATTTCAAACACTAAATGCGTGTAATTCTATTACATTTGAAAAAAAATAAAACAATCCATTGAGTATTAAAAAACTAGCGGGACAAACACTATGGTACGGTATTCCTACAATCGTAAGTAGGTTTTTGGGTTACCTCATGAATATGGCATTGCCATTTTTTATTGCTATGCCTGAAAAAACTGCAGACCTGGTTCAGGTTTATACGCTCATTCCTTTTTTAAATGTCTTGTTTTCTTATGGAATAGAAACCGCTTATTTCCGTTTTTCTCAAACACACGATAAGGATAAATTGTACAGTACACTTTCTGTTTCTCTTTTTTGCAGTACCATTTTATTCAGTGCTGTTTTACTGCTTTGCAAGGATACATTGGCTTCGGCTGCAGATCTTAATAATCACCCAGAATACCTGCTTTGGATGATTGCTATTATTGCAGTAGACAATTTGAACACATTGCCATTTGCAAGGTTAAGGCAGGAGAATCGCCCAAAAAGGTATGCAGCAGCAAGAATTGCAGGAATAGTTGTCAATCTTTCAGTTGTTATATTTTTTCTTGGTATAGCACCCGGGATTATTCAAAAAAATCCGGACAGCTGGTTAAAGCTCGTTTATAATAAAGAGGTAGGGTTAGGATATTACCTTCTTGGGAATCTTTGTGGAAGTTTGCTCACTTTATTGCTTTTGTCGAAAGAAATAAGGCAGGTGAAATTTACGATTGATAAAAAACTTTGGAAAGAAGTAATGCGGTACAGTATGCCGCTTATAATTGTAGGATTGGGCGGAATGGTAAATGATGTTCTCAGCCGTTTAATTTACCGACACGTTGTAGACCTTCCTCAGCAGCAGGCAGATCATGAGCTGGGTATTTTTGCCAATATTTTCAGAATAGCATTATTGGTTACAATAATGATTCAGGCATTTAGAATGGCGGCAGAACCATTCTTTTTTAATCAAAGTAAAAATGAAAATGCACAAAGAACTTATGCTAGGGTGATGAAATTCTTTGTTATAGCATGTTGTTTTATGTTTCTTTTTATCGGATTATTCCTTGATGTGTTTAAGTGGATATTTACCAACTTAACCAATCCTAAATGGGCAGAAGGGTTGGAAGTTGTACCATTGTTGGCTTTGGGCAATATTTTTCTTGGTATCTATTACAATCTTAGCGTGTGGTATAAACTCACCAACAAAAATAAATATGGCGCAATGATCACTATTGTGGGTGCTATTATCACTATTGTACTGAATATATTACTCATACCTATTTTGCATTATGCAGGAGCGGCATTAGCTACATTCTTCTGCTATCTTTTTATGATGGTGAGCAGTTATCTTCTGGGGCAAAAATATTATCCTGTTCCATACGCTGTAAAAAAATTACTCTCCTATATTTTGTTAGTGGTAGTTATATACTTGTTACATCTGGCAATGGTAAAATGGATTAGTCCTGCTTTATGGTTTTCTGTAACTTCAGGAGGATTGTTATTTATTTTCTTTGTTTGGTTTGTAAGCAAAACTGAAGCAGAGGAACTGGCAAGGTTTCCGTTAATAGGCAAATATTTTGGAGGTAATACTGTCTGATATTTTGTAGGCTTAGATTATTCAGCATTAAACACATCGGCAAATTTGCACTATTGCTAATTATCCGACATAGAAAACATGCGAAAAATTTTACAATACTTTTTAAAAAGGCCATTAACATGGATGGGTAATAAGTTGGCTGCATCTCCCCAAAAAGAGATGGTTTTTAAATCGCTTACCCAATTATATAAAGATGGGTTAGAGCAAAAAGGGAATACTGTAAAATCAATTGAAACAAACCTAAGAGAGGGCAAATTTATTATTTTCAGCGATCAGCATAAAGGGAATAAGAGTTGGGCAGATGATTTTAATAGAAGCGAGCCTAATTATCTGGCAGCATTAAAACATTACGACGAAAATGGGTTTCATTTTATCAATCTGGGCGATAGTGAAGAATTGTGGAAGTTTACAACAGTCGAAATTTTACCGGGTAATGAAAAATCAATTTTGGCGGAAGCTGCTTTTCATCCCGAGCGTTTTACCAAAACCTTTGGCAATCATGATATCATCTGGAAGGATAAATTTGCCGTAGCTTTTTATTTAAAAAAATACTTCTCGCCAGTTCCGGTTGTTTATGAAGGGGTTATTCTGAAATTGAATGGATTAAAAAAACCACTAAATATTTTTCTTACTCATGGTCATCAAGGCGACCTGATGAGTGATAACAATTCATTCAGCACTTGGCTGGTAGCTCATGTATGGATGCCGCTTCAGCGATTTTTAAGAATTAATATCAACAGTGCCAGCAAAGATTTTTCTCTTAGAAATCTTCATAATAAAATGATGTATGAATGGAGTAGTCAGCAAAAAAATCTGTTGCTTATTACTGGTCATACACATAGCCCGGTATTTGCATCGGGCCGATATTTTAATCATCCCAGCAATAAAATAGATACAACTCACGAAAACAATTTATTGATTCCTGGTTATTTTAATACCGGCTGTTGTTGTTTTGATGACGGAGATATTACAGGTATAGAAATCACTGATGGATTTATCCGTCTTATAAAATGGTATGACGAGGAGCATGGGTCAAAGAAAAAAGTGCTTGAAGAAATAGCTATTGATAAACTAATCGGAGATTTAGCTTAAAGGTCCTTTGCCCCCCAAAAAAAATATTATTATAGATATTTCTTCATCAGAGTAAATAAAACTTTCTTTTCAGGTTCTGTAAATTCACCCGGCTGATCAACAGATAAAAAATGCCTTCTGAAAGATTGTGTAGCAGCAGGTAAATTGTGGATATCATACCCAATAATTCTTAATGCATAGGTAGTATTAAAACCATCTGGAATTTCTATACCAGTAGTGTCGTCATACCAATTTCCAAAGCCATTTTCAGCAAGCCGTTTCCAGGGGAAGTTTACATTGGGGTCGACTTTTCTGGTAGGAGCTATTTCAGAATGGCCAATAAAATTGGCAGTAGGAATATTGTATGTTTTTTTAAGGTTTGTTAGAAGTCCCAGCAGACAATTTAATTGTGCTTCTGAAAAAACCTCATTACCATTGTTATCTATTTCTATACCAATGGACGAAGAATTAATATCCGATTGGGTACCCCATTTGCTAACGCCGGCATGCCATGCACGCAAATAATCATTTAGCATATGAAACAAGGTTCCGTCTTTGCAAATTACATAATGTGCACTTACCTGAGATTTGTTTATTGTAAATGATTGAACGGTTTCTTCGCAGTTTTTTTGTGCAGTATGATGAATGATTACAATGTTAGGTTTCCTTAATCCATAATTGATGGTACCCACCCAGTTTTCGGGCAATTTCATGGAGTCAGACATCAAACTGTCTTTGGGGATTTTGCTGATTGTTTTTGCTAATTGTTTAACCTGTTTTTTATATTGTTTGTTGGAGGCCGCAAATGGTTTTGGCGTACATGAATAAACGGTAGCGGCAACTATAAAAGCAAGGGAAATTCTGATTGAAAAGGACATAATAAGCTTATGGTTTTTAAAATGCGAACAATAAATATACAACTATATAAAAGCAGTAAACAATCAATTTAAAAATGAAATGTATGATATAAACTCATTGCTTATTCCTTACTTTTGATAAGTGATTTGTCCTCCATTAACGATAACATTTTTAGGAACTGGCACTAGTAGCGGCGTGCCAATGATAGCATGCGATTGCGAAGTGTGTACTTCTACAGATAAAAAAGACAATCGGCTGCGAAGCAGTATTCTGGTTCAGAGTAATAATACAACATTGGTTGTGGATACCACTCCAGACTTTCGGTATCAAATGTTAAGGGCTGGAGTAATAAAAATGGACGGCGTTATTTACACACATCCTCATAAAGATCATATTGCAGGGCTTGATGACATACGGGCTTTTAATTATTTTAATGAAGCAGCCGTAAATGTATATGCAAATGCCATGACTCAAAAAGCATTGAGAAATGAGTTTCATTATGTTTTTGCAGAGCATAAGTACCCCGGCATACCTGATATAGTTTTAAACGATATTGATAACGATCTTTTTATGGTTGGCGATATACCGGTGTTGCCCATTAAAGTATGGCATCTGCATATGCCGGTTTTAGGTTTCAGGTTTGGCAATTTTACTTATATCACAGATGCTAACAGAATTGATGATGCCGAAAAGGAAAAAATAAAAGGAAGCGAAATTTTGGTACTGAATGCACTACGCCATAAAAAACATATTTCTCATTTTACACTTCAGGAAGCTATTGATTTAGCAGACGAACTAGCAATACCTCAGGCTTATTTTACGCATATCAGCCACCAACTGGGGAAACATGCAGATGTTGAGAGTCCATTTACAAGGTCGATAGCATTTGATATGCAACAGTTGTTCCTTCCCTAAAAAACTACCAGTATAGGGTATTGCAATTGTGAAAAACGGAAGCTAATTTTAAGGGATGCCGTCAAAATCCCCCCATACATTTTTTTATTTTACCAGAAAAGATAGAAGAGGTTCTCTTTTTCTATTGATTATAGTACTGCTTCTTTGTTTTATTCCTTTTTTTTATCCATTGCTGTTTAATAAAAAAGTTACGGAGGATGTACAATTGGATGCTGCACTTTTGGCCCTTAAAACTAAACAGGCTGCCGCTTCTCAAAATCGTTATACGCCAAAACAGGGGGATGATTATAGGCCTTATGATTATCCAGCATCGTCTACCTATACTGCAAGGGTAAAAGGAACCTTGTTTAATTTTGATCCCAATTTATTGCCAGCTGAAGGATGGAAAAAACTTGGATTGAGAGATAAGACCATCAATACCATTTTAAACTTTCGTGCCAAAGGTGGAAGATTCCGTCAGCCGGAGGATATTAAAAAAATATGGGGTCTTTTTCCTGATGAAGCTGAACGGTTAATTCCATATGTGCAAATTGCCGCCAATGTTTCAAATAATGAATTGTATAAAAATAATTCAGCAGAATATAAACCAAAGTCAAATGGTTCAATAAAAGCAATGATACCTATAGAAATTAATAGTGCTGATACAGCTGCCTTTATTGCCCTGCCGGGCATTGGCAGTAAATTGTCGCAGCGCATTATCAATTTTAGGGATAAGCTTGGAGGGTTTTATATGGTAGATCAGGTTAAAGAAACCTTTGGTTTGTCTGATTCTGTTTTTCAGAAAATAAAACCACAGTTGCTTTTGACAGGAGAAGTAAAAAAAATAAATATTAATACAGCGAGATTAGATGAATTAAAAGTTCATCCTTATATAAAATACCCTTTGGCAAATGCAATTGTTCAATACCGAACGCAGCACGGCGCTTTTAAGTCTGTAGAAGATTTAAAAAAACTTATGATTGTAAATGACGAACTCCTTAATAAAGTAAGACCCTATCTTAGTATTGATTAATTATCTACCATTTATAAACTAACAAGTGTAAGTAAGTATTTTTTCTTTATTTTGTGCATTCAACCGATTGCTCTATTATGAATTTTACAACATCAGAATTAACCTTGCAGGTGGCACAGTCTGCAAGAGAGTTTGCTCTGCAACATATCAAGCCTTATTTAATGGATTGGGATGAAAGCCAGGAATTTCCGCTTCCTGTTTTCAAAGAGCTGGGTAAACTTGGAATGATGGGAGTATTGGTTCCTGAAAAATATGGCGGTACAGGGCTTGGTTATTTTGAATACAGTGTTATTATTCAGGAAATAGCCAAAGTATGTGGTTCAATCGGATTATCGTTGGCAGCACATAACTCATTGTGCACAGCCCATATTTTAGCATTTGGAAATGAAGAACAGAAACTGCAATATTTACCCAAACTGGCTACTGCAGAATATCTAGGGGCTTGGGGACTAACAGAAGCCAACACTGGTAGCGATGCTGGAAATATGAAAACAACCGCAGTAAAACAGGGCGATCTTTGGGTCATTAATGGAACAAAAAATTGGATTACGCATGGTAAGAGCGGAGATATTGCTGTGGTAGTTTGCAGAACGGGCGAAGCAAGAACAAAAGACAATTCCACCACATTTATAGTAGAGAGGGGTACACCTGGTTTTAGTGCGGGCAAAAAAGAAAACAAACTAGGCATGCGGGCTAGTGAAACGGCTGAAATGATTTTTGATAATTGTATTATTCCTGATGCCAATAGAATGGGTGATGTGGGTGCTGGTTTTAAGCAAGCAATGAAAGTTTTGGATGGCGGGAGAATATCAATTGCGGCACTGAGTTTGGGTATAGCAAAAGGGGCTTATGAAGCATCTGTTCAGTATGCAAAAGAACGGCATCAGTTTGATCAGCCTATTGCTAATTTTCAGGGTATATCTTTTAAACTGGCAGATATGGCTACCAAAATAGCTGCTGCAGAATTGCTGATTAACCAAGCTTGTGATTTAAAAATGAAAGGCCTGCCAATGACCAAGGAAGCTGCCATGGCAAAATATTACGCCAGTGAAATTTCTGTCGAAATAAGTACGGATGCTGTGCAGATTTTTGGTGGTTATGGCTATACCAAAGATTTTCCTGTTGAAAAATTCTACAGAGATAGTAAATTGTGCACCATTGGTGAAGGCACCAGCGAAATTCAAAAACTGGTTATTAGCCGGGAAGTTCTAAAATAATTTACATGAAATTGATTTCGGGTATTGCAGTGCTTTTGCTGTTGGCATCCTGCGGCAATAATGCTACAGATAATAACAGTACTTCAGCGTCTCAGGATGGTTCTCCTAACGGTGAGCAATTGTTTAAAATAAATTGTTCACAATGTCATATGGCTAATAAAGATTTTGTTGGGCCATCACTGGTTGGGGTAGAGAGCAGGTGGAAAGACAGGCAATTGTTATATGCGTATGTAAAAAATTCGCAGGATGTAATTCAAAGAGATGAGTACGCTAAAAATCTTTTTTTAAAATTCAAGCAGGTGCCTATGTTGCCATTCCCAAATTTAACAGAAACTGAAGTGGATGCTATTTTTAAATATTGCAATGATATGGGGGCTGCCTCAAAATAAAAAACAAGTATAAATAAGAAAAACCATCCGTAATATGGATGGCTTTTTTTCAAAAAAATTATTTCTTTTCGTTGCCAAATAAATCCCCTAGTTTGTTTTTTACAGCCTCTTGATCTATACGGGTTTTCGTATAGATGCTCTGTTGTTATTCAATCTTTTTGGGCGATATGATTGATTAAGTCTTGCGTATGGTTGTTTTTTAGTTTAAAACCTATTCTGTATCGTACCTGTCAACCCTTTCAATTCCTGGAAGTTTTAGCAGTTCGTCCACTAGGTCATCCAACTCTTCTTTGTCGTGTACAAATACTTTTACATTGCCTTCAAAAATACCATCTTTAGCTTCAATTGTCATTGCGGAAATATTAACTTTCATTTCGCCACTAATAAGGTTGGTAATTTTATGAATAACACCTACATCATCCAAACCTATAATTTTAAGTCCAGTGAGGAAGGAGATTTCTTTGTTTTTGGCCCACTTGGTTTTTACAACACGGTGGCCATAATTAGCCATTAGCCTTGTTGCATTTGGGCAGGTAGTACGGTGAATTTTCAAACCTTCACCGGTACTTATAAAACCAAATACATCATCACCGGGGATTGGTTTGCAGCAATTGGCCAGTGTATACATTATTTTGTCACTGCTTTCTCCAAAAATGATCAACTCAGCATCCTTTTTTCCTGTATGTCGGTGAGGAATTTCATGATGTTTTTCTTCGGCTACTTTTAAAGGCTTTGGTGCAATTAGTTTGTCGCCATGAACAGTAAAATCTTTTATTTCCTTTAGGTCAATTTTTTTGATTGCTACTTCATACAACAAGTCCAGCGAACTGTTCAGTTTATAAAAGGATGCCAGTTCTTCGAGGTTGGCCTGGTTCATTACTGCATGAATTCCTTCCAGTTTTCGCTGAACAATATATTTGCCATCTTCGGCGATGGTTCTTTTTTCTTCTTTTAAAGTATCCTTTATTTTTGATTTGGCCTTACTTGTAACCACAAAATTCAGCCATTCCGTATTGGGTTTTTGTTTGGCACTGGTAATAATTTCTATCTGATCTCCGCTGCGTAATTTATAACTGATGGGTACCAGTTTGTGATTTACTTTGGCACCAATACATTTGCTGCCAATAGCAGTATGCACACCAAAAGCAAAATCTAATGCAGTAGCTCCAACCGGTAACATTTTAACATCTCCTTTGGGAGTATATACATAAATCTCTTCAGTAAGAAAGGAGGTTTTGAAATCCTGTAAAAAATCCAGCGAATTGCTGTCCTGGTTACTTAGCGCTTCTCTAATCTGTTGAAACCATTTGTCAAAACGGCTTTCATCGGTAGTGCCTTCCTTGTATTTCCAATGAGCAGCCAGCCCCTTTTCTGCAATTTCATTCATTCGTTTGGTGCGTATTTGCACTTCTACCCATTTTCCCTGTGGCCCCATTACTGTAGTGTGCAGTGCTTCATAACCATTGCTCTTGGGATTGCTCAGCCAGTCCCTTAATCTTTCTGGCGAAGGATTATAGGCATCTGTAATTATACTGTATACTTTCCAACATTCTTCTTTCTCTCTCTCCGGTGGCGCATTTACAATAATGCGGATAGCAAAAAGGTCATATACTTCTTCAAAAGAAACCCCTTTCTTTTTTATTTTGCTCCAGATGGAATGAATGCTTTTGGGTCTGCCGTAAATTTCAAAATCAAAATCTGTCCTCTCAAGATTGGCTTTTAAGGGCCTAATGAAATCGTTGATATAACGTGTCCGTTCCCTTTTGGTGTCCTGTAGTTTTTGGGCTATGTAACGATAAGTATCCGGCTCCATATATTTCATGGCCAGATCTTCCATCTCGGTTTTAATATTGTATAAACCCATGCGATGTGCAAGCGGAGCATATACATATACTGTTTCGGAGGAAATTTTTAGCTGCTTTTCCCGCTTCATGCTGTCCATGGTGCGCATGTTGTGTAGGCGGTCGGCCAGTTTTATCAATATTACCCTTGGGTCATCAGTAAGGGTGAGTAAAATCTTTTTAAAATTTTCTGCCTGTTGGGATGTGTTGGCATCCATCACTGTAGATATTTTGGTCAGCCCGTCTACAATCTTGGTTATTTCGGGTCCGAATTCTCTTTTTATATCTTCCAGCGAAATATCAGTATCTTCTACAGTATCGTGTAAAAGTGCACAAATCGTACTTCTGATACCCAGACCTATTTCTTCTACACAAA
Organism: Chitinophagaceae bacterium; assembly: GCA_947504605.1. Taxonomy (GTDB): domain Bacteria; phylum Bacteroidota; class Bacteroidia; order Chitinophagales; family Chitinophagaceae; genus Ferruginibacter. The sequence continues at coordinate 1,753 of CANNJE010000052.1, read as the reverse complement.
TTTTTGCAACAGCCAACGGATGCAGAATATAAGGCTCACCACTTTTACGGCGCATGGTTTTATGCGCTTCGGCAGCCATTTCAAAGGCGGTACGCAACAATATTTTGTCGCCTGGCTTTAATTTTGTTTTTAAAACACGCAATAAAGCTCTATATTCCCTTAAGATTTCCTTTTTTTCGTCCTCTTCGTTTAGATTATAGGCAGGTATGGTTTCAATTACTTCCATGAGTATTACGAATTTAGTTGAAATATCATCAAAGGCAAAAAACCGTTTCACTAGAATCTTCCTATTTCTAACTTTTTTATGAATAATTGTTTGTAGAACCCTTCGTTTTTTTGAATAAAACCCTTACTTTTGCGTCCCGTTTGCAGGCATTATTAGTTTAATGGTTCCTGCCCAAAAGCAGGCCTCAAACGAATAAAAAGCGGATATGGCGAAATTGGCAGACGCACCAGACTTAGGATCTGGCGCCGCAAGGCATGTAGGTTCGACCCCTATTATCCGCACAATTACAACTGAATCCCTCTCCTAAAGGAGAGGGATTTTTAAAAAAACAAACATTATGGCTACAGTAGTTAGAGAGAACATTGGTTTATTAAATGATAAACTTACTGTTAAGATCAGCAAAGAAGATTATTTTCCTGCTTTTGAAAAAAAGCTGAAAGAATACAGCAAAACAGCTAATATCCCTGGTTTTAGAAAAGGAATGGTGCCTGCCGGTATGATTAAAAAAATGTACGGAGCCGGTATTTTTTCTGATGAAGTGCTTAAAACAGTTGAAAAGGAATTGTTTACTTGGTTAAACAATGAAAAACCCGACATTTTTGCACAACCATTGCCTCTTAATAATGATTTGGGTAGTTTGGATATGAACAATCCTGCTGAAGTAGAATTTGGTTTCGAAATTGGTTTAAAGCCAACTTTTGAAATACCTGCTTTTTCAAAAGCGCCTGTTACCAAACATGTGGTTACAGTTACGGACGATATGGTTACAGAAGAAATTAGCCGTATGCAAATCAAGGGTGGTAAAATGACCGAACCCGAAGAAGTGAACAATGAAGAAAATGTTTTGAACGTATTGTTTACTGAAACTGATAAGGATGGTAATGCTGTAGAAGCAGGTATCAGCAAAGAAAATTCTGTTATACTAAAATATTTTACCCCAAAAATGCAAAAAGAGCTAATGGGTAAAAAAGTGGGTGATTTTATCGTATTTCAATTGAGCAAAACTTTTGAGGCAGATAAATTGGAAATGATGTTACAGGATCTTGGTTTTGAAAAAAATGATGCAGAAGCTGCTAAAAAATATTTCAAACTGGATATTGTAAAAATTGGTTTGGTAGAGAAAAGAGAATTAAACGAAGAATTTTTCGCAGAAATATTTCCGGGTAAAGGAATTAAAACGGAAGAAGAATTACGTGCAGCATTAAGAACAGAAATTGAACAATATTGGGAATCTCAAAGCCTGAATCAATTACAGGATCAATTGTATCATTACCTTTTAGATGAAACCAAAATGGAATTCCCTGAAAATTTCTTGAAGCGCTGGTTACAAACAGGTGGTGATGAACCTAAGACTGCAGAACAGGCAGAAACCGAATTTCCTTCTTTCAGCAATCAGTTAAAATGGACTTTAATAAGCGACAGACTTATTACAGAAAACAAACTTGAAGTAAGTGAAGAAGAGTTAAAAGAAACTATGAAGGCAGAAGTAATGCGTTATTTTGGCCAGATGAATATGGGTGAGGATAT
>CANNJE010000051.1 GCA_947504605.1 Chitinophagaceae bacterium | reverse complement strand
TCGGAAACGGGAATATTGGAGGTTGGCAATGAGGAACAAAAGAATGAATCCGAAGAAAATTTGGAAGAACCGGAAACCATTCAAACCAGCTTGATGGCCAATGCGCTTAAAGGAAATGCCGGAATGATGAATGAGGTTCCAGATCAATCCCCTCAATTTAATCATGAACTCACAATTGTAGAAAAAGAGGAAGAGTCGGGTTTCAAAAAATCAATTAATAAAAAAAATGAAGAACAGGAACCTCTGATGGAAAATGAAGAGGAGGATGAAGATGAAATAGTAAAACCAATCATCCTTCCAAGATCTACACCGCCTCCTGTTATTGATACATCGGGCATAGAACTGGAAATTAAAACAGCAGAAATATCCCTGCACGATGAATTGCCTGAGATGGCAGAAAAAGTGCAGCAATTAAAACCTTATGATCCAATTCTGGATCTTAGAGATTATAAATACCCTTCACTTGAACTGTTGGATACACATGGAAGTGATAAAATTGTGCAGGATTCGAATGAACTGGAGAACAATAAAAATCAGATCATTACTACACTCAAGAATTACGATATCAATATTCAAAAAATATCTGCTACTGTAGGGCCTACGGTTACTTTATATGAGATTATACCTGCTGCAGGTGTTCGTATTAGCCGTATTAAAAACCTGGAAGACGATATTGCTTTGAGTCTTGCAGCGTTGGGTATCCGTATTATTGCCCCGATACCAGGGAAAGGCACTATTGGTATTGAAGTGCCTAATACAAGAAAAACAATTGTGAGCATGAAGACCCTGCTCATGTCAGAAAAGTTTCAGAAAAACAATTTTTCTTTACCCATTGCAATTGGTAAAAAAATTGATAATGAAAACTTTATTGTCGATTTGGCAAGTATGCCACATTTGTTGATGGCCGGTGCTACAGGGCAGGGTAAATCGGTTGGTTTAAATGCTATCCTGGTTTCATTATTGTATAAAAAACATCCATCTCAGTTAAAATTTGTACTGGTAGATCCCAAAAAAGTGGAGCTAAGTATTTATAAAAAAATTGAAAGGCATTTTCTTGCCAAACTACCAGGAGAAGAAGATGCAATCATTACTGATACTAAAAAAGTGGTACATACGCTTAATGCGCTATGTATTGAAATGGATAACCGATACGATCTGTTGAAAGAGGCCGGTTGCAGGAATATAAAAGAGTACAACGAAAAATTTGCTTCCCGTAAATTAAATCCTGAAAAGGGACATCAGTACCTGCCGTTTATTGTGTTGGTTGTTGATGAATTTGCCGATCTTATTATGACAGCGGGCAAAGAAGTAGAAATGCCCATTACCAGGCTTGCACAGCTCGCAAGAGCTATTGGTATTCACTTAATCATTGCCACTCAAAGGCCATCTGTGAATATTATTACAGGTACCATAAAAGCGAATTTTCCAGCTCGTATTGCATTTAAAGTGAGCAGTAAAATAGATAGCCGCACCATTTTGGATTCCGGAGGTGCAGAGCAGTTGATTGGAAAGGGTGATATGCTTATCAGTTACAACGGGGAAGTGGTTAGGTTGCAATGTGCTTTTGTAGATACACCTGAAGTGGATAAAATTGTAGATTTTATTGGAGAACAAAGAGGTTATCCTGAAGCATTTCTTTTGCCAGAATATATTGATGAAAAAGATATGGAAGCACGTGATTTTGATGTAAATGATAAAGATGTTTTATTCGAAGATGCTGCAAGGCTTATTGTTTCAGCTCAAAGTGGAAGTACTTCTTTATTGCAACGCAGAATGAAACTTGGGTATAACCGTGCAGGTAGGCTGATGGATCAACTAGAGGCAGCAGGAGTTGTAGGGGCAAGTCAGGGGAGCAAAGTAAGAGATGTATTAATAAAGACAGATGCAGACCTTCAGCAGTTTTTGAATGATATGTAAATTATTTTTTTACGAAATTATACAGGGCTAATAAGCAGGCCGGATTTTAATGGCAGGTGCAAAAATCTCTTTTATAAAATGTCGAAATTTTTAATAGTAGGGTTAGGTAATATTGGCAACGAATATGCAAATACAAGGCATAATATTGGCTTTGATGTGGTACATGCATTTGTTACAAAACATGGGGGTAGTTTTAATGTAGACAGGCTTGCCTATATGGCTGAAGTAAAATGGAAAGGAAAAACCTTTGTTTGTATTTGCCCTACTACTTTTATGAATCTGAGTGGAAGGGCATTTAAATATTGGCTGGATAAAACAAAAGTGCCACTTGAAAATACCCTTACAATTGTAGATGACCTGGCTTTGCCACTTGAAAAACTCCGACTTCGTGGTGCGGGCAGTCCGGCAGGGCATAATGGCCTAAAAGATATACAGTTAACAATAGGCACTGATGCCTATCCAAAACTCCGATTTGGGATCGGAAATCTTTACCCAAAGGGTATGCAAGCCGATTTTGTTCTTAGTAAATGGAAAAAAGAGGAAATGGCGCTGGTAGCCCATAAAATTACAAAAAGTGTAGAGGCTATTGAAAGCTTTGCTGCTATTGGATTAGAGAAGACGATGAGTATGATAAATAATATCACAGTAAATCTTTCTGAATAAAAGATGTCTATATTCTTTTTATAATCTGTTTTTGTTTATTTTCGTTGTTCAAAACCCAACCCAACTTAAAACTGGCTTATAATGAAGATAATATGTATTGGACGAAATTATGCTGAGCATGCTAAGGAGTTAGGTCATGAGGTGCCGGACGAGCCGGTTATCTTTATGAAGCCTAAAAGTGCACTGCTGCAGTCGCATACACCTTTTTATTATCCTGAATTTACGAATGAACTTCATTATGAATGTGAACTGGTACTTCGTGTTTGTAAAAATGGTAAGTATATACAGGAAAGGCATGCATCCAACTATTACAACGGCATTACTGTTGGAATAGATTTTACGGCAAGAGATTTACAGGATGAGGCAAAGAAAAAAGGGCTTCCTTGGGAAAAGTCAAAAGCTTTTGATAACTCTGCGGCAGTAGGTAAATTCTTAGATATCACCCCTGAATTTAATAAAAAAAATATCAACTTTAGATTATTAAAGAATAATGAACTTGTTCAAAAAGGAAATTCTGGACAGATGATATTCAATTTTGATTCTATTGTAGCTAATATCTCTAATTATTTCTCATTAAATATCGGCGACATTATCTTTACTGGTACACCCGCTGGTGTAGGAGAGTGTGTTGTTGGGGATGAGTTAGAAGCATTTTTGGAGGATCAAAGCCTTCTAAAATTTGAAGTTAAATAAACGCTCTGGTATATATAAATCAAAAGCCCCTTTCAATTTGAAAGGGGTTTTTTGATTTAAAACATTTTGTTTTTAATCTTCATAAAAATTGATGAGGCTGCCAAAATAAATATCATTCCATCCATCCACAATATCATCATATGCTTCATCCGGAATGTTCATATGCCTTAACTCGGCAGAAGTACCTTGTTTATGGCTATGTAAAATAATCGTTACAACAGAGGGTTCATCCTGTTCTCCAAAATACCATTCCTGCACTATCTTTTTGCCTGTTTCAAATGAAATATTTTTCCCTTCAATACTGCCTTCCCATAAGGAAAATTCACTGCCTGGTTCTGTGCTCATTACTGCGGGGTCGCCTGTCCATAATTGAAGTGTGGCAGGGTTGGTTAAAGCAATAAATACTTCTTCAGGATCAGCTCCTATGATATAATAGTTCTTATAATCTTTCATTGTTTATTTTTTAGAAGCCGTATAGGCTTTTTGCACATCATCAAGTTTTGTAATAAAGATACTTCTTCCATGAGTGCCCACCACTAGTTCGTTCTCCCTTTCTTGAATTACCAGATCATGAATAGGAACATTGGGTAATTGATGGCTCATATTCATAAAACTCTGTCCTTTATTAAAAGAAGTATACAATCCATTGTCTGTTCCGATATATAAAATATCTTCTTGTTTTGGATCCTCAACAATCACATTTACCGGTTCTGCCGGTAAATTTTTACCAAGGGCAGTCCAGTTTTCGCCAAAATCATCACTTACAAAAACATAGGATGCGAAATGATCATTGCGGTAACCATTTAATGTTACATATACTCTTGATAATTTGTATTTAGAAGCACGCACCCTGCTTATATACAAACCCTGTGGGAGTTTTTTACTAACTAACGTAAAGCTGTAGCCGCCATCTTTGCTCAACTGTACATTGCCATCATCCGTTCCAATATAAATCATGCCGAATTTCAAAGGCGATTCGCTGATACTGGTGGAAGTACCAAAAGGAATATCACCTTCTTTTTTTCCGTTGGTTAAATCTCCACTGAGGGTTTCCATTGTTTCAGCTTTATTAAGGCTGCGGTGAAAACGGTTGCTTGCATAATAAAAAATATCTTGATTGTGTTTACTTAGCAGGATGGGTGTTTGCCAGTTAAATCTAAATGCTTCGGATCCCAAATCATGCATTGGATGAATAGAGGAACCCCTTCCACCATCTGTACTTCTGCGACTGTAATAACCAAACTGCGAGCCACTGTACAAAGTTTTGTTATCCCTATTGTCAACCTGCACCTGCATACCATCGCCGCCGCCCATTCTTTTCCAAGGATAGGCATTTTCATAATTCCATTGGTCAGAATCTTTTGCAGTTGAAGGGCTGAACCAAACTCCATTGTCTTGAAGACCACCATAAACATTGTATGGTTTGGCGTTATCTGTTGTGATATTGTAAAATTGACCAACTGCCGGTGTGTTGGCTTTAAACCAATGATCGCCATTGTCGTAAGTAATATTTAAACCGCCATCATTTCCTGCAATCCAGTGATTGTTATTTTTCGGATTGATCCAACAGGCATGCCAATCTGCATGGGTAGAAACTTTGTCTTTTGATTTAAAAGTTTGCCCACCATCGCTGCTCACTTCTACATCATACCCCATGATTACCAATTTGTTTTCATCGTCTGCAGCAACAGCCAGTTTCCCAAAATAATAACCATAAGTGTTGTAGAGTTCCAATGCTTTGGTGTTGACTTTTTTCCAATTTTTTCCGGCATCATCGCTTCGGTAAACTTCGCATCCAATAATGGGTGTTTCAAATAATGCTGTATTGGCATCAAATAAATAATCAAATATAGCGGTTGGTTTTAATGAGTCTTCTTTCACTAATTTTTTTACACTTGCGGAAGTGTATTTGTCTAAGAAATTATTGTCTTTAAGAAAGCTGTCTAATTTTTTATCATCCAGCAACATGAAATTTTCTTTGCTAATGCCTTTAAAATCTTTTAAAACATAATTTGTATCAGCCTTTTTTTGTGCTGTATCGGGCCTGTTATTTTGATTGTCTACTACGGCATACAAAATGGAAGGGTTTGCAGCATAAACAGCAATTCCAATCCTGCCTATTTTATCGCCGGTAGGGAAACCGGATTCCTGGGTACTTATCAATTTCCATGAATTACCTCCATCGTAACTTTTGTAAATGCCAGAAGTTTTACCAGCTTCTTCGAAGTTCCATGCACGGCGGGTTCGGTACCAAGCACATGCATATAGCTCATCTGGATTTTTTGGATTGATATCCATTTCTATTACACCAGTATTATCATCAATCTGTAAAGTTTGTTTCCATGTTTTACCTCCATCTGTGGTTTTAAAAACACCTCTTTCTTTATTGGGAGAATAAAGGTGTCCAATAGCAGCAATCCATGCTGTATTATTATCGGTGGGGTGCAGAATGATCTTACCGATATGATGTGTTTCCGGTAATCCAAGGTATTCCCAGGTTTTACCGTTATCCGTTGTTTTATAAATGCCATTTCCCGAATAGGAACTGCGGCTGCTATTGCTTTCTCCTGTACCTACCCAAATAGTTTTGCTTGTCCAGTTTACGGCAAAATCGCCAATGGAAAAGGCATTTTCTTTATCAAAAATGGGTGTCATACTTTGGCCATTATTGTTACTGTACCAAAGGCCACCACTGGCATATGCAACATAAAACTCGGTTGGGTTTGTTGGGTTTACTTCTAAATCAACTACCCTGCCGCTCATATTAGATGGGCCAATATTTCTGAATTTTATGTCTTTTAGTGGCGAATTCTCATTTAGTATTTTTCTTTGGGCAATGCCTGCGGCTCTTTCTGCAGGGCTAGATGGTTTTACCTGCGAAAAACCAGAATTAACATTTAAACAAAGAAGTAAAACAGTAAATTTGATTACAATATTTTTTATCATTGTGAGTTGTATCTATGGAGTTTAATAAATTAGTTAAGGAAATGAAACATTTAAAAATACATAAATTGTTGGGTATAGCAATCGGACTGTTTTTCTTTTCAGCAAATGGTTTTGCCCAATACAAAGAATTTAAATTAAATGCCAATGCTGATACCATTAATGTGGTAACAAAAGCTGGGTTAAAAGAAGGCAAATGGGTAATAAAAGTGGCTGAATTGAGAGGAGAACCTGGGTATGAGGAAGAGGGGCTGTATAACAAAGGATTGAAAGAAGGTTATTGGCGGAGGTATACACTAGAGGGGGATCTCTTGGCTGTAGAAAATTATAAGAAAGGGGGTAAGCATGGGCTTCAACAATATTATACTTTTCTGGGCGAACTATTGAGGGAAGAAAGTTGGAAGGGGTATGATCCTGAAACGCCTTACGATACTATTCCAATTTATGGATCAGGCAGTAATGAAATCATCGAGTTTAAAATAGTAAAAGCAGAACAGTATAGTATAAAACAAGGTGAGTGGCGCTTCTATGATCCAACTACTGGTTCATTGGTAAGAATTGAGCAATGGGAAAGAAACACACTTCAAAGGCCCGGCAGTACCACTGCATCGGTAAAAATAAATACTGATAAGAAAAAACCAGAAAAAACCGCAGAAATGCTTGAGTGGGAAAAAAAGAATAAGGGGAAAAAAGGAGCTATCCGTGATGGCAGTACAGGGTTATAGTTTTTTGCCTTCGTCAAAGTACTTCTTAAAAAATAATAAATGATATGGAAGAGCATTGGTCCAGTATGACCAGTTGTGTTCTCCATTTCTTTCGATATAATCATGATTAATTTTTCTATTAATCAATTTTTCATGCAGCGCACGGTTGCTTCCAATGAAAATATCATTTATTCCACAGTCAATCATCATTCTAATTTGGTTATTGGCAATACTGTCTGTCATTTGCATAACCGAATATTTTTTCCATTCATTTTTATAAGTAATCGTATCGCCAATTGTTTTATTCAGTTCATAACGGTTAAGCAAAGGCAGTAAATCTACAGCTCCACTCATACTTGAGGCAGCTCCAAACAACTGATTATTTCTAATGGCAAGTATTAATGCGCCATGGCCTCCCATACTCAATCCTGTAATGGCTCTTTTTTCTTTATTGGCGATGGTAGGATAATTTTGATCGATTTGCGGTAAAAGGTCTTTGGTTATAAAATTTTCATACCGGATGTTACTGTCCACAGGGTTATCGATATACCAACTGTTGGCACCATCGGGGCAAACAATGATCGTTTGAAAGGATTGTGACAACTCTTTTAGAGTGGGCATTTTGCTAATCCAGTTGTCATAACGTCCGGAATAACCGTGCAATAGATACACAACCGGGTAATTTTTATTTTTATCTGAGGAAGGTATAATTACAACCGTTTTTATCTTTTTATTCATGGCCTTGCTATACACTTCAATTGTGTCAACAGTACTTGTTTGAGCATAACTTGTATTACAAAATATAAAGAGGATGAATTGAAATATTAAACGCATTTTGTAAATATAAAAAAAAGCCTGCGTTTAATTGTTAAAAGTCAACGTTAATATTTAATAGAGAACTGTTCTTTACTGCTTAATTTTGGAAGGTTAAATATAAGTTCGTTTTAACTGCTAAAGGGCAGCTAACTTTTTTAATCATTAAGAAATATAAATAATGTTTTTACCAAAAATTAAAGTCGCTTCTTATTTTATTTTCTTTCTATTTCTTTTTTTTCAAAAGGGGATTGCTCAACAGCAACCCAATTTGCTTCAATATGCAAAACCCGTTATTGGTACCCAAAAAATGGGGCATACTTTTCCTGGAGCCACGGTGCCATTTGGTGCAGTACAATTGAGTCCTGATACCGATACCATTCCTTTTGAAACAAATAACAGGTATAATAAAGATGTATATAAATATTGTGCAGGTTACCAGTATGATGATAAAACAATTGTGGGTTTCAGTCATACTCATTTTAGCGGTACAGGTCATTCTGACTTAGGAGATTTTTTAATCATGCCTACAACGGGGCCATTGCAATTAAACCCAGGTACAGCAGCCAATCCGGAAACAGGTTACCGTTCGGTTTTTTCTCACGCTACTGAAATAGCGGAACCTGGTTATTATAAAGTGATGCTAGAAGATCATGATATCCTTGCAGAAATGACTACTACAACCAGAACGGGTTTTCATCAATATACCTTTCCTAAATCAGATCAGTCACATATCATTTTAGACTTGATGGCCGGTATTTATAATTATGAAGATAAAAATGTGTGGACTTTTGTAAGGGTGGAGAATGATACTTTGGTTACAGGTTATCGGCAAACAAATGGATGGGGGCGTACCAGAACTGTTTATTTGGCTATGTCTTTTTCCAAGCCAATAGCTTCTTATGGTTGTAAAGATTATACTAAAAAACAATCCTACCGTGGTTTCTGGGGGAAATTTAATCAGGGCAAAAACTTTCCAGACCTTGCGGGCAAACAGCTGCGTTTGTATTTTGATTTTGCTACAGAAGAAAATGAAAGCATCAAAATTAAATTTGCTTTATCACCTGTTAGCACTAGAAATGCTTTGGAAAATATGCAAACTGAAATTCCTCATTGGGATTTTGATAAAACCAAACAACAAGCTCAAGAGACATGGAATAATGAATTAAATAAGATCGTTATCAGCTCGAAGCAGGAGGAAGAGAAGATTAATTTTTATACAGCCATGTACCATGCAGCCCTGATGCCAACAGTTTATATGGATGTGAATGGCGAATACAAAGGGCTTGATCAAAATGTTCACAAAGCGAGGGGGGTTACCAATTACACTTCCTTTTCTTTATGGGATACCTATCGTAGTTTTCATCCTTATCAAAATATAGTCAATCCAGGTCGGAATGCAGATATGGTTCAGTCTATGCTGGCACATTACGACCAGAGTGTTTTGCATATGCTCCCCATTTGGTCGCATTATGCCAATGATAACTGGTGCATGAGTGGTTATCATAGTGTATCCGTAGTTGCAGATGCAATTATTAAAGGAACTTATAAAGGCGATGCCGGTAAAGCACTTGATGCTTGTGTGAGTACAGCGAGACAACGCAGTTATGAAGGCATTGGTTATTATTTGGATAAAGGGTATATCCCTCAGGATAAAAATGGCGTGTCTGTTTCTTCCACTTTAGAATATGCCTATGACGATTGGTGTATAGCACAACTTGCAAAAAAACTGAAGCGAAATGATATTTATGAAGAATTCAACAGGCGTTCGCAAAACTGGAAAAATGTTTTTGACACTTCTATTGGTTTTATGAGGCCAAGGCTTAGTGATGGTAGTTTTAAAAAGGATTTTGATGTTTTAAAAACAGATGGCCAGGGTTTTATTGAAGGCAATGCCTGGAATTACAGTCTGTATGTGCCACAGGATCCTGCCGCCATGATTGAAAAGATGGGAGGTAAAAAAAGGTTTACTTCTCATTTGGATTCATTATTTACCATGCATTTGCCCGATGAATTTTTTGCAGAAACAGAGGATATTACCCGTGAAGGTATTATTGGAAATTATGTGCATGGGAATGAACCCGCACATCATGTGGTTTATTTATATAACTGGACAGATGCCCCATGGAAAACGCAGGAAAGGGTACGTATGATTCTAAAAAATCAATATCATAGTGGCGCTGCAGGATTGGGCGGCAATGACGATTGTGGACAGATGAGCGCCTGGTATATTTTTAGCGCTCTGGGTTTTTATCCTGTTGCTCCTGCTTCCGATCAGTATTGGTTGGGGAGTCCTGCCATTGATAGGGCATCTATTCATTTAGACAATGGACATACTTTTTCTGTTATAGCAATTAATCAATCTGACAAAAATGTGTATGTTAAAAAAGTATTCTTGAACGACCAGCTTCTCAACAGGCGATATATTACCCATGATGAAATAATAAAAGGAGGCAAGCTGGTTTTTTACATGGATTCAAAACCTGCGAAACCCTGATTTGAAATATTTATATTAAAAAGGCTGCCCTCGGTTATGAGGGCAGCCTTTTTAATTCTTCTTTAAAAAATGTTTTATTGTAATCCTTCCATCTCTAAGTTTTCGTTTACATCTTCCTCATAATTGATGCCCGGGAAACCAAATCCGAATAAGTTTAAAAAATCGGCTTTATAGCCCTGAAGGTCACCAATTTCTGGGAGCGTTTCAGTTTCTGCAAGTAGCCAGGTTTCAGCTATTTTAGACTGAACGTCTTCTCTCATTTCCCAATCATCTATTCTAATTCTTCCTTTATCATCGGTAGGGATGGGGTTGCCCGTATAAAGCCTTTCTTTAAACAAACGTTGAATCTGTTCAATACATCCTTCATGAATTCCTTTTTCTTTCATTGTTTTATACAGCAGCGAAATATATAAAGGAATAACAGGAATGGCAGAGCTGGCTTGTGTAACCAGTGCCTTATTAACTGAAACATACGCTTTAGCATTTAGGCTCTTTAACTTATCGGAGATTTTAAATGCAGTTGCTTCCAAATGGTCTTTTGCTTTTCCAATGGTTCCTTTACGGTAAACAGCTTCTGTAAGTGATGGGCCAATGTATGAATAGGCAACGGTCATTGCATCATTGCTTAATGCATCTGCTTTCACCAGCGCATCCATCCACATTTCCCAGTCTTCGCCGCCCATTACCGCAACAGTATTATTGATTTCTTCTTCTGAACAGGGGTCAATTGAAATGGTGGAAACAATGCCTGTGTGGAAGTCTACTGTCTTATTGGTATAAGTATTACCAATTGGTTTTAAAATAGAACGATGAGTTACTCCTGTTACAGGATGTACCCTTACCGGAGAAGCCAAACTATAAATTACCAGATCAATCTTACCTAAATCAGCTTTTATAAGGGCGATGGTTTTATTTTTTATTTCATCTGAAAATGCATCACCATTGATACTTTTGGCGTACAAACCTGCTTTTTTTGCCTGCTCTTGAAAAGCTACACTATTGTACCAACCCGGAGAAGCAGTTTTTCCTTCCTGTGGCGGTTTTTCAAAAAATACGCCAATGGTTGAAGCGTTGGAGCCAAATGCACTAGTAATTCTTGAAGCCAACCCAAAACCGGTAGAAGCACCGATTACCAATACATTTTTAGGGCCATCAATAGATCCTTTGGATTTGATGTATTCAATTTGATTTATTACATTTTTTTCGCAGCCCTTGGGATGAGAAGTTAGACAAATAAAGCCTCTCATTCTTGGTTCAATTACCATGTCTTGTGATTTTGTTTTGTTGTTACGTATAGCTTGTAAATAATATTTATTTAAACCTTAAAGGTGAAATTATAGAAATAATTCAAATTTTAGGTTAGCGCAAAAGTAGAAAAGAATTACAAAACAACCGTTAAGCATTTTTTGGCGTATAAAAGCCCATAAAATATATCTCAAAAAAAAGCTGCTCAATGATGAGCAGCTTAGGGTAAAGTATATAAATTGATTATTTAATTTCTTTCTGCATTGGGTTAGTTCCTCCACCACCTGCACCTCTTGCATTACCAGCTCTTGATTTATATAACTGAAATTTGGAAGGTTCGGCATCTACATTCCATAAATTATTCTTTTCATTGATGTCTGCCGTTTCTTTCATTGGATCCAGTTTGATAGATGCCACTTCTTTTTCTTTCAAAAAAGTTTTAACTACTTTGTTTTCATTCTTGCGCCATACCTGTACATCAATTCTGTCTACTTCTTTAGAACCATCCTTGAATGTCCACTCAATAATGATGGGCATTACCAAACCACCTTTATTGCTGAATGTTAGTTCATACATATTTTTATTACCGGCCAAGTTTATTTTTTGTTCGGTGGTAAAAGTATCTGTATTGGCAGGAGATGCTGCGATGGTAAAAGGAGTAAGGTCAACTTTAGCAAGATCTCTTGCATATCTCCAGTAAAAATCTCTCAGACTGGTATCCGCATCAACAGCAAACTGTATTTTTTTATCTTCTCTGTTTCTTATTTTAGAGATATCTTCAAAAAGATTCAAATTTGGTTTTGCTACTGGCTGTGTAAAAGAATTGCCTGAACCACTTCTTGCAGGAGCAGATTCTGTACTAAGGTTGGCCCATTTAACCGTATCTAAAGAGATGTCACAGGCTTCTGTACCATAAAACCATCCACGCCAGTACCAGTCAAGATCTACAGCACTTGCATCTTCCATGGTGCGAAAAAGGTCAGCAGGAGTTGGATGTTTGAATGCCCAGCGACGTGCATATTCTCTAAATGAATAATCAAACAGGTCTCTTCCCATGATTGTTTCACGAAGAATATTTAATGCAGTAGCAGGTTTGCTGTATGCATTTGGTCCAAACATGATGATGTTTTCACTATTGGTCATGATTGGCTCCAACTGATCCTTCGGCATTTTCATGTAATCAGTAATCTTATAAGCAGGTCCTTTGCTCACAGGGAATTTATTGTCCCATAATTCTTCGCTTAAATATTCTACAAAAGAGTTTAGGCCTTCATCCATCCATGTCCATTGTCTTTCATCACTATTGATGATCATTGGGAAGAAGTTGTGACCTACTTCGTGAATGACTACACCCAACATACCATTTTTGGTTCCTTCGCTGTAAGTACCGTCTTTTTCGCAACGGCCAAAATTGAAACATATCATTGGGTATTCCATTCCGTTGGCTGCTTCCAGGCTCTGTGCAACAGGATATGGATAAGGAATCGTAAACTTAGAATAGGTTTTAATGGTGTGTGCAACTGCTTTGGTGCTGTATTTGCGGTAAAGATTATACGCTTCTTTACCATAACCACTCATACACATTACTTTTTTACCTTCAACATTAATAGGCATTGCATCCCAAACAAATTTTCTGCTGCTGCCCCAGGCAAAGTCACGCACCATTTCTGCTTTAAAAACCCAGGTTTTCTTTTTAGTAGATTTTTGTTTTTCTTTTGCTTTGGCTTCATCCAATGTAACAATTTCAATTACATCTTTAGCGGTTTGTGCTTTTTTCCAGCGTGCCATTTCTTTAGCAGATAATATTTGCTGATAATTCTGTCCCTCTCCGGTTGCCATTACCACATGGTCGGAAGGAACTGTCATGGCTACTTTATAATTTCCAAACACCAAAGCAAATTCTCCTGAACCCGCAAACTGGTGGTTTTGCCATCCCTGAAAGTCGCTGTATACACAAAGACGGGGGAACCATTGTGTCATGGTGTAAACATCATTTCCATCTTCAGGGAAATATTCATAACCACCACGGCCACCATATTTCATTCGGTCGCTTATAAAATAATTCCAGTCTATTTTAAAAACAAATTGCTGACCCGGTTTTAGTGGGGTTGGTAATTCTACCCTCATCATTGTTTTGTTGACGGTATAATTTAAAGCAGTACCCAAAGCATTGGTTACTTTGGTAATGTTGTGTCCGTATTCTTTATCCCTTTTACCACTCATTCTTTCCAATTCACTTTCAGACAAGTTCTTACTCATAAAGTTGCTTCCCTGAAAACCAGCATTGTTTACAGAACTGTGTTGGTTCTCATCTAACTGCAACCATAGATAGGTAAGTACGTCCGGGGAGTTGTTGAAATAAGTAAGTGTTTCCTTACCAATTAATTTTCTGTTGGGCTCATCAATTTCGCAGGCAATGTCATAATCACAACGTTGCTGCCAATATTTGCTTCCCGGAGCACCACTTGCTGTGCGGTACTCATTGGGTGTAGGTAATATAGTTCCCAATTGTTCAAATCGGTTGCCATGATTACTACCAGGGTTGTTTTTAATGTCCTGTGCATGACTGGAAAGAGCCATTACACATAAAAAGAGCAAAGAAAATAATTGTTTCATTTTTTAAATTTGAATGGTATAAGAAGGTTTATATAAATTATTGATTGTTTTAAAGCGGCCATCTGTCTATACAAATATTGGCAGCAATAATAATAGCCAGCGTCGAAATTCCCCAGACCCACCATTTGCGTTGCAATCCTGCTTTGTTTACAAGCAGGAAACTGATTAATAAAATCAGCGCAACTACTATAATTTGCCCTACTTCCAGCCCCACATTAAAACTAAACAGGGGCAGAGCGATCGATTGTTTTTTAGCCAACATAAAACGGATGGTGTTGGCAAATCCCAAACCATGTATAAGTCCAAATAACAATGCCAGAAAATAATTTAACCTTAATGATTTTGCTGTAAAATCTTTTCGGGAAAAATTTAAGAGGGCAGTAATCACTATGGTAAGGGGGATTAAAAACTCCACCCAACTGTTACTAACCCTAATCACATCATAGGTGCTTAAGGCAAGCGTAAGTGAGTGGCCGATCGTAAATGCTGTTACCAACACCAACACCTGTTTCCAGTTTCCTAAAAGATAAACTGCGGATAAAGCCAGTATAAATAGCTGGTGATCTAATGCATTTGCACTAATGATATGTTTCCAACCCAAATCAAAATAAAATGCAAAATCATTCATAATGCCATTTCTCTTAAGCCAATTATACTATGTTTGTAACCAAATATCTTCAAATATAATTGTATTCATCAATCTCTTTGCTCAATGGTAACTATTTTATATAAATGGTTTTTTATTACAACTACTGTTTTTTCTCTTAGTTCTGGTACGGTGCACCCCATATTTGTAAGTGTTACAGAAATGGAACTCAATGCAAAAGAAAAGACCCTTGAGTTAAGCTGCAAACTTTTTACAGATGATTTTGAGAAGACCCTTCGGTTAAATTATCATACTCAGGTAGATTTAATAAATCCTAAAGACAGGGCAGCAATGGATAAGTTGGTAAATGATTATATCCAAAAGCATCTGAAAATCACAGCAGACGGCCGGCTATTAAATTTGAAATATTTGGGATATGAACTGATTGAAGAAGGCGTTTACGCTTATTTCGAATCGCCTAATATAGAAAAATTAAACAATGTATCGGTGTTTAATAATTTATTGTATGAATACAGCAAAGAACAAATGGGATTGGTACATATAACGGTTAATGGTAACCGGAAAAGTACCAAGTTGAATTATCCTGTAGACAAAGCAACCATTCAGTTTTAAATTTCTTCGAGTTCTTCTTTTAATTCGGGTGAAATAATAACCAATACTTTATCTATCCGTTGGCCATCCATATCGATGATTTCTATTTTAAAGTCCCGCCATTCAAAGGTTTCGCCTGTGTTGGGAATATGTTCCAGTTCATGAAGTACAAAACCGGCAACTGTATCAAAATCCTGTTCTTCCTGGTTCATCCAATCTGCACGGTCAAAATAGCTAAGGAAATTATAGAAATGAATTTGTGCATCCACCAGGTAGCTACCATCCTCTCTTTTCACTATTTCATACTCTTCCTGCCCGCTCTGAGGTACATCACCCACAATGGCTTCCAGAATATCATTCAGGGTAATCATTCCTTCCAGCGTTCCGTATTCGTTTACAATAAAACTAGTATGAATTTTAGTTGATTTAAATTTTTCCAGTAATTGATAGGCTTTATTGTTTTCGGGAACAAATAAAGCCGGTTTGGCAATTTTATGCAGTGGGGTTGAAGGGTTTGCTTTAAACAAATCCTTAATAGAAATCAATCCTTTGATATTATCTATCGATTCTTCGCAAATTGGATAAGTACTGAAGGCAAAATCCTCTTCCCTGTTCCTGATATCATCTACCGTATCATACATATTGAACCAAACAATATCCGTTCTATGGGTCATTAATGAAGTAATACTTCTATCGCCCAAATGGAAAACCCTTTCAATAATTACTTTTTCTCCTTCATCTATCGATCCATGCTCACTGCCTTCTGTGATCATGGCTTTGATTTCTTCCTCTGTTACTGCGCTGTCGCTGATGGTTTTTAATTTAAATATTTTGAATATCAGGGTAGAAACAAAAGACAATAACCCCACAATTGGATAAGCTATTTTTGATAAAAAGTTCATTGGTCCTGCAACCAACAAAGAGATTTGGGTAGCCCTGATCAGGGCAATTCTTTTTGGGATCAATTCGCCAAGAATTATTGAGAGGAATGTTACAATTACTACAACTATTGTAGTGGAAACTGTTTGTGCATAAGGATGCAAAAAGTCAATCTTTTCAATGGTTGGGAGCAGGTCTTTGCTAAATTTTTCTCCACTATACAAACCCGTTAATATGGATATTAAGGTAATACCAATTTGAACCGTTGATAAAAATTTTTCAGGCGATTCGGCCAGTTTTAAGGCAGTAGCAGCTTTAAGGCTTCCTTTGTTTTTTAATCCTTCCAATTTTCCTTTTCTTACACTTACCAGGGCCATTTCGGTCATTACAAAAATAGCATTGAGTAAAATAAGAAAAAGTAATATTAAAATTTCTGTCATAGTTGTTTATTATACCAGAGAATAGATTTTATTAAATGATCTGGCGGACAAATATCCGAAAAGAAAACCAACCAGCCCTCCAAATATCACATCTAGAGGATAATGAACGCCTACATAAATCTGTGCATATGAAATTAAACCGGCCCATATGAAGAAAATCCATGCTGTTTTACCGATTTGATTCCGGAGTGTATAGAACATAAAAGCCGCCATTCCAAAGTGATTGGTAGCATGGGAAGAGGTAAAACTGGAACTTTGGGGTCTGTAACTTAGTAAAAAGCGGAGTCCATCTGCCATAGTGGGGTCATTACAAGGTCTTAGTCTGTATATGTTCTCTTTGATTAGATCGCTGCTGATAACATTGGTGAGTGCTGCAAGGCAAATAACGAAAACAACCCACCAATATCCATTTTTTTTATAGTTGATTACCATAAAAAGAATCATAAAAAGATAAAAGGGTGCCCAGTAAAGTTGGTGCCTTATTAAAGGCAGGAGGGCATCCAGAATTGCATTGTGCCATTCTGAATTGATGAGTTTAAAAAGATGCCTGTCTGATTCCAGCAGTTGATGCATATAAGGGAGTATATTGTACAAAAATAATTAAACTAACTTTGCCGCTGTTTTAAATTATTAAGAATGTCTTTTATTAAAAGGATTCCGGGGCTTCTAAGATGGATTATTGTTTCCATGCTTTTGTTGCTGCTGTTGATGTTTTTTTACCGCTTATTTTTTTTCTTTATCTACAGTCTGCCTGGGCGGCCTTTAACCGGGTCGGCTTTTTTACTAGGGCTGAGGTATGATGCAAGAGTAGTTGCAGTTATTGGGCTTGCGATGTTGTTGCTATGTTTGATACCTTCAATCAATCCTTTTATAAACAAACGTGCTAAAACAGGGTGGGTTATCATACTTACAACAATATTCCTGATTTTTTTGATAGTGTACGTTTCTGATTTTTATCATTACGATTATTTGCAGCAGCGCCTAAACGCTTCCATCATCAATTTTTTGCCAGATGCTCAAATTTCGTTTAACATGGTTAGGCAAACCTATCCTATATTTTCGATCCTTTTTGCTTTTACCATTGTGCTGGTCTTTTTTGCATGGGTCAGTAAAAAAATATTAAATATTTTAACGGTAAGCGATACGCAAAAAGGCAAAAAAAATTACAAATGGTATTTAATAACTGCATCTCTTTTTATGGCAGTTTTGATTTTTGGGCGATTGGGTCAGTATCCTTTAAGATGGAGTGATGCTTTTTCACTGGGCGATGACTTTAAAGCAAATGCTGCTTTAAATCCTTTTCAGAGTTTTTTTAGTTCTCTGAAATTTAGAAACTCTTCTTACAATGTAAAAAAAGTAAAGGAATATTATCCTTTGATGGCTTCCTATTTTGGTGTGGAGAATCCTGACGTGGATAAACTAAATTTTGAACGGGTATATAAATATTCAGATACTCCAACAGTTAAACTTAATGTTGTTGTGGTTATTTGCGAGAGTTTCAGTGCCAACAAAAGTTCAATGTATTCGAATAGTTTGAATCCCACTCCATATTTTAATAAGCTTTGCAACGAGGGTGTTTTTTTTAACCGTTGTTTTACTCCAGCCTTCGGTACAGCAAGAGGCGTATGGGCTACACTTACTGGGGTACCTGATGTAGAGTTTCCAAAAACAGCCAGTAGAAATCCTGCAGCAGTAAATCAACATACCATTATTAATGATTTTAAGGGGTATGATAAATATTATTTTTTAGGAGGAAGTACTACATGGGCCAATATCAGAGGGGTGCTCAATAATAATATTGAAGGTCTTAAAATTTTTGAAGAAGATAGTTTTGATGCTAGTACTGTTGATGTATGGGGAATAAGTGATAAAGATCTTTTTCTGGCAGCAAACAAAAAGCTGGCTAAACAGGATAAGCCATTTTTTGCAATTATACAAACAGCCGATAATCATCGCCCTTATACTATTCCGGCTGCCGATAGAGCAGCATTTAAACTGGTTGATTTTCCTGAGGATACCCTTCGAAAATATGGATTTACTGGAAATGATCAGTTAAATGCTTTCAGGTATTCTGATTTTTGTTTTCAAACATTCTTTGAATCTGCATCAAAAGAAAAGTACTTCAATAATACCTTGTTTGTAT
>CANNJE010000050.1 GCA_947504605.1 Chitinophagaceae bacterium | reverse complement strand
TTTTATCAAAGCCCTTCGGCCTGTTTCTTATTATCGTAATAATGATGAAAGTAAAAAAACAGAATATGGTTTTATTGCGCAGGAAGTGGCAGAAACTTTAACGAAGGCGAGTGCTAATAATAATGGCATTATTACCAAGGATGATGCGGGTATGCTAAGTATGCGGTATAATGATCTTATTGCTCCCATGGTAAAAGCCATACAGGAACAACAGGAAATGATCGAAGCATTAAAAAAGCAAAATGAATTATTATTAAAACGATTAGAAATAATAGAAAATAAATGAGTTGTTGTATTCTAATTAGTCCATACAAATAATATCAATTTAAGTTGGTTTTACAAAGTACGCATAGCTGTCTATGCGTACTTTGTATTTAAAGGAACATTCAAAGTTGATGCTTTTAGTAAAATGGCTTTAGTATCATTAACTTTGTAAAAGGAGAAAATACTATTACTATGATTAACAAAAATGTTCAAACAGAAATTGATGCAGCATATTTGTACGAAAGGCTTGCATCGGTAGAAGAAGATGCTCAAATTGCAAATGTGTTTGCACAAATGAGTATTATTGAAAAAGGGCATGCCATGGCTTTTATGAAAAAAGCAAATCCCAATGCTACAGAGCTTCCGCCTCCTTCGAACAGGGCTAAAATATTAAATACAATTGGTAAAATTTTCGGATACGATTATGTGTTGGGTGTTTTAATGGATACCGAAAAAAGTATTTCCAATGCCGTATTGGTTGAGAAAAAAAAACAGCATATACCGATTACTGGAGCTGAAACCACCCATGTTACCATACTTCGTAACCTAGTAGAAAATGAAGCAAAGGTTACCGGAAGTTCCCTTGCCCGTTTTGAAAAACGCCACCGATCTGTGGGTGGTAATGCACTGCGGGCAGCTGTATTGGGTGGTAATGATGGGCTTGTATCTAACTTTAGTTTGGTAATGGGTATTGCAGGAGCAACAGCCGGAGGGGAAGGTGTTTTGCTGGCAGGACTTGCGGGTTTGTTGGCAGGAGCATTGTCGATGGCATTGGGCGAATGGATCTCTGTAAAAAGTTCACAGGAGTTGTATGAGAATCAGATGCAGCTTGAGATGGAAGAACTGGAAACCAATCCGGAAGGAGAGGAGAAAGAATTGGCGCTTATATACATGGCTAAGGGAATACCCGAAGGACAGGCGCATGATATGGCTGCAGAAATTATGAAAGATACTGAGACTGCTCATGCAGTTTTGATAAGAGAAGAACTTGGGATTAACCCTGAAGAATTAAAAGGCTCTGCAATGGAAGCAGCTCTTTATTCTTTTTTCCTTTTTGCCATTGGTGCCATTATTCCGGTAGCACCTTTCTTATTTACCAGCGGCCCAACTGCTATCATTATCAGTGTGGTTTTAAGTGCCATGGGATTGTTTATCATTGGTTCTGCTATTACGCTTTTTACGGGTAAGAGTATTTGGTTTTCCGGATTCAGGCAGGTTGTGTTTGGATTGATAGCAGCAGCTATTACATTTGGTATTGGTAAACTGATAGGTGTTTCCATTACAGGATAAATAAAAATAATAATTTCATTTTTGGGTATAAAAGCTAAGAACCTATTTTTAGTTTTTATACCCTTTTTATTAGCTGATAAAAAAATCTTAAGCCAATCTTAAGAAAAGGTTTAAGAAATCTATTGCTATGGCTTCGCATCTTTGTGAAAATATTTTTATGATCTCCTCTACACATTTACACGCAATGGCAATCCATTTCCCCATAGCCTTATTAATAGTTGGTTTTCTGTCGGAATTAGTGGCTTTTTTATACAACAAAACATTTTTTCGACAATCAGCCTTTTACCTTTTATTAGTGGGAACTGTCGGCACCATCGTATCCTATCTTTCGGGTAATGCCGCAGGAGATGGTATGGAAGAAGGAATATTGGGTGCAGCCATTGAATTGCATGAACAGGCTGCTACCATAGCGTTATGGCTTACTATCATCACAGCGATTTTTTACCTGGCTATTTATTTTTTCAAATACCAACAAATATGGACAAGGTTACTAGCCATTTTTCTGTTTGCAGGCGTTATCGCAGCAATCGTAAGAACTGGTTATTTGGGCGGACAATTGGTTTATAAACATGGGGCCGGGGTAGAACTTGTATTGCCTGATTTTTCTAATCCTGCAGCGAATGATTAACTTTGCAACAGGAAATTTTAATTAACTTACCAGTATGAGAATATTGTTGGTAGAAGATGAACCAGGTATTTCTGGTTTTATTAAAGACGGGTTGGAAGAGGAAGGGTTTGCCGTAGACATTGCAGGGAACGGAAGAACGGGTCTTGAAATGGCCATCGACAATATCAGCGAGTATGATATTTATCTACTCGACTGGATGCTGCCGGGCGTAAGTGGAGTAGAAATATGCAGAAGTATCCGTAAAGAAAATAAAGAAGTCCCCATCATTTTTTTAACAGCCAAGGATACTGTAGATGATACTGTATTCGGATTAGATGCCGGGGCCAACGACTACCTGAAAAAACCTTTTGCATTTGAAGAATTGCTTGCACGCATCAGGGTTTTACTTCGCAATAAAACAGGTGCTTTACATATTTTTGAAGCAGGGGCTATGCGTTTAGATCTGGATGCACATCAGGTAACAAACAATGGACATCCGATTGATTTAACTCAAAAAGAATTTGCATTATTGGAGTACTTGCTGCGTAATAAGGGCAAAGTGTGCAGGCGTACCCGTATCATTGAAAAGATATGGGATATTCATTTCGATAAAGACACTTCGGTTATAGATGTTTTTATAAATGGACTCAGGAAAAAATTAGATCAGCCAGGGAAAGAATCCTTTGTTCAAACTATAAGGGGTGTGGGTTACCGTGTAAATGATGATGTATGAAATTTAGTTTTAAAAAACGAATAGCAATATATAATACACTGGCGGTGGCCATTATTACGGCGATTGTATTTATGGTGATTTATGGAGTGGTGCATTATAGTTCTTTTAGGCACTTAGATAAAGATATCATGCTTGAAAAGGAAGAATTATTAAGTTCTCTAGATTGGCATGATGATCATATTATCATCAACAAACTACCGGAGTGGGAGGAGGCAGAACATAAAAAGATCGAAATAAATCCAACGTTTATTCAAATAGTGGATAATCATGATCGGATGGTTTTTAGGTCAGCTAATTTAAAGGGGCATCATTTTTTATTTAACCCCAAAAACGAATCGGTTAATTTTTACAATACTCAAATTGAAAACCAACGGCTCAGGATGGGGCAGTTTCCTTTAAGGAATGATGAAGGCAAACTGATCGGGCAACTTACTGTGGGCGTTTCGCAACAGGAATCTTATTTTGTTTTGAACAATTTATTGTTTACCCTTTTTATATCTTTTCCTATTCTATTAATCGTTCTGTATGTTGTGATTTATATAGCTGCATCAAGGGCTATTGCACCTGTGCATGAACTTATCCGCACCGCATCAGGAATAAATGATTCCAATATCAATACCAGGCTTAGCCTTCCAGAAAATGAAGACGAGATCTATCAACTGGCAACAACCATTAATGATTTACTTAACAGAATAGAATCAAGCATTGAACAACAAAAACAGTTTACCGCAGATGCATCTCATGAAATAAAAACGCCTCTGTCTGCCATAAGAGGTACACTGGAAGTATTGCTTCGTAAACAAAGGGAACCGGTTCAATATGAGGAGAAAATAAAAGAAGTTATTGGGCAAACAGACCGACTTAATTTACTGTTGGATCAATTGTTGCAGTTGGCTCGCTATGAAACCGTGACGGTTAAAAAAGAAAATATTCTCTTAGAAGCCAATTTGCAATCCGTTGTACACAAATGGCAGAAACAATTGGAAGAAAAAGACATAAATATTACCATAAACATTCCCCCCCATACCTCTATAAAGGCAGATCTGATGTTTCTCGACATAATGCTTAATAACCTTGTCAGCAATGCTATTAAGTATGCTGATTTTCAAGGTATCATACTTTGCAATTGGGATGAACAAAACCATGTATTATCTGTAACTAATGATGGCCCTGGAATTCCTGCAGAACAGATTCCATTGTTATTTAACCGCTTTTATCGTATCGATGATTCGAGAAGTTCTACTATCCCTGGTTCTGGACTTGGTTTGGCTATTGTAAAAAAGTTAGCCGATCTGCAGCATATTTCTATTGCTGTAAAAAGCAACCCCGGGCAAACTATTTTCTCTCTACATTTTCCTTCATAATCTTTAGGAAATCTTAAGATAACAGTCAGCTATCCCAAAGGCCGAGAATAGCATCTTTGTGTTATCAATCATTCAAAACCAAAAAATGAAAATTATGAAAAAGCAAACGCTTCTACAACTTGTATTAATTGTAATCATTGGCATGACTTTATTTTCCTGTGGCGGAAATGAGAAAACAGTTCCTGTAACAAAGGATACTTTGAATATGCAGCCTGTGGTGGCTGGTGATTCTGTTTTGAAAACAACAGAGCCAATGACTCTTAATGATTCTTTAAATAATAAAGAAAAGGACGAAAAGGAAGAAAATGAAAAAGACGAGAAAAAATAACTATAATAAAATCATGGGAACAATAGTCCTGCAATTTTTTATAGGGTTTTAAAATAAAAATAACAATATGAAACAGTTAATGATAACAGCATGGATGATAACAGGAACGGTGTTTCTTTTCTCCTGCAATAACAGTACAGAAAAAGATAGCGCTATGAAAACGCCGGTTGAAACAAAAGATACAAGCTTTAAACCAACAGAAATGTTAGATAGTACCAATGCAATAGCAAAAACCATCGAAAACATACAGGCTGCATTTAAAGGAGAAACCACTGCAAGTGCCAAGTATGCCGCTTATTCCAAAAAAGCAGTAGAAGAAGGTTTGCACGAAATAGCCCTGTTATTTAAAGCAGCTTCCAAAGCCGAAAATATCCATGCCAATAACCATAAATCAGTGTTAATGGAATCAGGCGTTGCGGTACCTGTTATTGTGCCGGAGTTTACGGTGAAGTCAAGTCAGGAAAATCTGGAGGATGCTATTAAAGGCGAAACTTATGAAACCAGCACTATGTATCCTGATTTTTTAAAAACGGCTAATGTAGCAGGTAACCAGCTTGCTTTGATCAGTTTAAATTATGCGTATAAAACAGAAAAGAAACACAAAGTGATGTATGAAGCAGCATTGGCAGCATTACTAAACAATACCGTAAAATCATTGCCTTCCGTTTTTTACATTTGTCCTACTTGTGGCAATACTTACGAATCCAAAGCGCCCTCACGTTGTGGTATTTCTATGACGAGCGGAGATAAATTCATCAAAATAATTACACTTTAAAATCAAATTTATGAGTCAAGTTCATCTGCATTTGTTAATAACACATTTACCCATTTTTGGGGCTCTCTTAGGAGCTTTTGTATTGGGGTATGGAATTTGGAGCAAGAGTGATCACACAAAAATTGCTGCCTACTTTTTATTCATCATTTCTGCTATCGGAACTGGTATAGCCTATCTTACCGGTGAAGGGGCAGAAGAAGCGGTTGAAAATCTACCTGGAGTTGCAGAAAGCATCATTGGGCAACATGAAGAATTTGCTATGTATGCATTGGTAAGTCTAATTGTGCTTGGTATAGCTTCTTTGATGGCTATATATGTGACCATGAAAAAAAGCAGTTTTACCAAAACGGCTTCCATGGTTACCCTATTTATTTCATTAATCAGTTTTGCTTTAATTGCAAGAACCGGTTATTTGGGAGGACAAATTAGGCATACGGAAACTACTACTGGTGTCGTGATGCCCAAAGGCGGTGGAGAAAATGAACAAGGGGAAGATTAATCATTGTTTTGTTTTGCTGCCTGCTCTTAATATAAGGGCAGGCAGTTTATGTTATATAATCATTAGCGGCTATTAATTTTTAGCTAATTATATAATTATTAAAAATATTTAAAAATAATTTTGTAATATAAATTGTTTTTCTATATTTGCATTCTGAAACCAAGCGCCCATCTTATTAGGGCAAATTTATTTCCATTATTCTCAAGAATTTCCTCCATCTATTTTTCCAAGGATCACGCTTCTTTTAATAAAAGAATCTGTTTTCTATCTATTCTCAAGAATTTCCATAACCATCTATTGATGGAATTTATCCCCCGTTGACTACATAAAACAAGCTTACCTAACCATTTAAGATTATCATGAGAAAAATTTACAGCTTTTTGCTGGCAATTACTATTGCATCAGTATGTTTCGGACAGGATTTACCAAATCCAGGATCTAATTTACAAACACTTCCTTCAGGTAGTTACATCATTGCGATGGACAATACCAACCAGGCCAATACGGCAGGGAATTTTAACCTAAAGTCATATGGACTGATTGTACATTTATTAAACAATAATGTACGTATGAGGTGGGTAATAACAGCAGGTAAAATAAAAGATGCTGTTGATATTTCCGTTAATGCACAGAAAGTAAAACCAGCTACTGCAGCCAGTGCCAATTTATCTTTCAGAGCAGGTCCAATTGTAATTTTTGCACAGGATTTAGCTAATGTAAACACACTAATAGATGGTTATTATACTGCCAATAGTTTAACAGGTAATAACAGACCAAGTGTATATATGACCAATGCAGCTGCTACGGTGGATGTACGCTATGATATGATTGGCTTTAAACCAAAGGCTGCTGTATTAAATGATGGAGCAAATCAAGCTATTCATTTAGCAAATTTTACTGCATGTTCTATTCCTACTATAAGTTATGCTGTATCTAATGGTACAGATTTGGTGACCCAATGTTTTACATTTGCGTCAGAGCCTCATAACGACAATTCTGGTACAGCTGTTGATGTTGCTATTAATGGCATCAATACTTTTGTAAAAGTTGGCGGTAATTTTCTAGCACAGTGTGAAGGTGTTATTACTTATGAGAACCGATTGGTTGCAATTAATGCTGCCGATGGCAATCCTCTTACCAATGGAGGTTTTCAAACGCTAACAGGTATTACAGATGCCAATTCAAATGCCGGAACTGCTATTAAATACCCCAATCCAGATTTGAGTTTTAATCAATATCAGGGAAATTATAGTATTTCAAAAGGAGGCAGTTTAAAGAACTGGAAAGTTGCTACTACAAGGATCAATAATACACATTCCCATTCCCATGTTACCGCAGATACAACTATAATTGGAAGCAGTGTTTCCAAAGTAAGATCAGGAACAGGTGGGTTGGTTTTCTATATTGGTAATCACCGATTTGATGATGATTTAACAACCCTTTCTTCTATCAATGGATTGAGAATGTATATGAATGCGTTTCTTACACCTGTATCTATCAATTCAATTTGTGCTACCGGTGGTCCGCTTCCTGTAACACTTACAGGTTTTGCAGCCAACAGAAATCGCAATCAGGTTGAATTACAGTGGAGCACTTCTATTGAAGCCAATAGCTTAGGATTTGAAATTCAAAGAAAAAATGGTGATTTTGATTATATATCTGTTGGATTTGTTCAAAGTAAAGCTATCAATGGTTTTAGTTCAGAAATTTTGAACTATCATTTTACAGATCTTAATGCAACAAAAGGTACCAGCCTTTATCGTTTGCGTCAGGTTGATAAAGACGGCCGTGCTAAATTTAGTGATATTCGTTCGGTACGTGGTTTAGATCAGACATCTTCTGTACTGGTTTTCCCAAATCCTAGTTACGATGGCAAAGTAAATATTAGTTTTAATGGAACGAACGACAAAAGAAACATTATACTAACTGATGCTGCAGGACGTACTATTAAGCAATGGAACAACAGTTCTGAAAACTCAGTTCAAGCTGAAAATCTTGTTTCTGGAATGTATCAAATTAGAATTGTGAATCAGGTAACCGGTATTATCACAACTGATAAAATTATCGTAAGCAAACATTAATAGTACTAAAAAAGTTATTTAAGTTAATAAATCCTATAGATGAACAACTCAGACTGCTGTTTTATTTTGAAACAGCAGTCTGAATAAATTAAAAAAACACTTTGATATAATAATTCAATGGCATGTAAATTTTAATACAGTAGAAATTGTCTTAAGCGCTTACTTTTTAATTTGAAAAAGCTTTTTTATATTTTTTAAAAGTCAGTTTCCACTATTTTAAAGGAAGTTTCCCGATTATGGTAGATTTTTTTATAAATAGTGTGTGATAATTGTAGGTGCTTTGTAGTTAAAATGAATGATCCTAAACTGCTTGATGTTTTAGATCATTTTTATAACAACTAGGTAAAGACATTCCAGCCAATCCATCGTATCCTAAGAAATAGTTACCCTTTCTGCTTTCATTAACAGAAATGTCTTGAGGCATAATATAAGTATTGCCTAAATATTATACTTTTCAATCCCAACCCATTTTTTGTTCCTCAAAAAAACTCCGTATTAGTATTTGTATTCATTTACAAATGAAAGACTTACTATATCGTAAACTGATGTAATCAATTAAGATAATTTAAGAAGCGTAATACTAAACTATATAAACATTAAAAGAGATGAGATTTTTTTTACTTACCGGCATGTTATTATTCCAATTGGGAACTACTGCTCAATACCAGGCTACATTGCTTAATAAAGCATACAAAGCAAACTCCAGTGTAAAACTGAAGTTGTTTTTAGACCGCTGGTGTATTAGTTCAAGTGCCCTGTCTTCTAAGATTCTAAATAAGCAAAATGATACCGTCAAGATGGTATATGATCTATATAGCGCTTTTTACCAACCTAAAGATCTATCGAGATTAGGAGTGCCCGAAGGTGGAAATGCAGCATATGCTCATGCAGACTATCTGGTAATACAGGATAATATTAATTATGCTGTTGTAGAAACTTTGCCTATTTATAGTTCAACAGGCAATAACATGCCCGATTTTAGTATACTGAACGGTATTATTAACGATAATAAGGTAGTTATTAAGACGGTTAAGAATTTCAGGCCAAAGGTAGATTTTGAAAAAACCAAAATACTAAGTCTTACTGCATATTATGATAGTGCCATAAGCAGATTTTTAAAAGCCAACACAATAAGTAATAAAGTAGCATTAAGTAATAACATGCAGGAGCATGATGTAAAAAAGGAACAATTCCTATCACAATACCTGGTGATGGTAAAAAGGCATAGGGGGCAGTTTTGGGATATCATCTCTTATCCAGAAGCTTCTCAGATTACTTTCGATAGGACGCTTCAATATGCAGCTGTAAACTATCGTTTTTCAGGAAAAGAGGGGATTGCTTACTATAAAAAATCAGATGGGAAATGGAACCATGTAGGTTCAAAAATCATGAATTCTTTGTAATAAATATTTGCCTATATTAAAACCAGCGCCCACGGCAACATATTTTTGTTGTCGTGGGCTTTTTATTTGTAAGGATAACATTATTTATCATGAGATACATCACTGAAATGAGTGTTGACTGTCATTGACATTGCCCATTGAATAAAATAGATTTGATTTATAAAAATCAGGTCATGTCAGGTAAAAGAGACAGGCAATTTTTCTTTGAAGTAAAACTTAACTGGGTCTCCGGAACAAAAGGATTGCTTACTGCAAAAGGGGTTACAGAAGACATACAAGTGGCAACCCCTCCCGAATTTGGGGGAGAAGTAAATTCGTGGTCACCAGAACATCTTTTTCTAAGCTCTATTATTGGTTGTTTTATGTCGACCTATATGGCTTTTGCCAAAAAGTTAGCATTTGAAATTTTGAAATTAGAATGCAGTGCCATTGGGCAAATAGAAATAATAGAAGGTAAATATAAGTTTACCCATATCAACCTTTATCCCCAATTATTTGTAGCGAATGATGCGGTAAAAGAAAAAGCTGTAAAAGCGTTGGAAAAAACCCAGCATTCTTGTCTTATTTCCAATTCGGTTAGTGCGGCCATATTGTATCATAGTGAAATCCTCATTGAACCTCTACATTTATAAACATTCTGAAAAAGACAAATAAAACTAGACACCTTAAAAGAAGATAATGAATGCAACATTCGATATCTGGAAAATGCTGGCTGGCATTGCCTTCTTTTTGTTGGCAATGAATTTTATGGAAGACGCTTTGAGGTTACTTTCAGGCCGATCTTTTAAAATTTATTTAAAAAAACAAACCACCAATAAAGTCAAAGCCATTTTGGGCGGCACAATTGTATCTGCCGTATTACAAAGCAGTTCTATTGCCAATTTGCTGGTTTTAAGTATGGTGGGAGCGGGTGTTGTAAAAATGGAAAACGCCCTTGCTTTAATGCTGGGTTCCAATCTTGGTACCACGCTCAACAGTTGGGTGATGGCTACCCTTGGATTTCAATACAATATCGAAATTTTTGCATTACCCGTTGTTGGAATAACAGGTATTGCCATGGTATTCATCAATAATCAGCAGAAGGTTTTTCTCTGGTTAAAATTTATATTCAGTCTTGCTTTTCTATTTATTGCATTGGGGTATATTAAAACAGGGATGGAAGCATTTGTACAACAAACTGATCTGTCTTTTTTTAATCAGTATCCTTTAATTGTTTTTGTATTGCTGGGTGTTTTATTAACCGGTATTGTACAATCCAGTTCGGCAACCATTGCACTTACACTTAGTGCTTTATATAGCAATGCCATTACATTGCCGGTGGCTACAGCTATTGTACTAGGGTCTGAAATAGGTACAACCCTTAAATTATTTATTGCTTCTGCTGGAGGACTAGCTATAAAAAAAAGGGTGGCTTTGGGTAATTTTATTTTTAACATCGTAACTGTAACCGTTGTTTTTTTTCTGTTGAGGCCCATTAATTATTTTATAACTGATATACTACAAATAAAGGACCTACTAATAGCACTTGTATTTTTTCAAACTTTAGTAAACATCTGTTGTGTTTTATTATTTTTCCCTTTTTTACAAGTGTTTGGAAAGTTTTTAATGAATCGTTTTGTAAATACTAAAGACGAAAGTTTTTTTATTAGTAAAGTTCCTGTTACAGATCCAGAACTGGCATTGGATGCTTTGGAAAATGAAACCAATGAATTGATAAGGGTTGTAATCAATTATGGCCTCGATTCTTTTAACCAGACAGAAAGGGGCGCTGTAAACGGAGCGCTACATAAAAATTATTACAGCAAAGCGCTTCCAGAAAAATATGAATACATTAAACAATTGCATGGAGAGATGCATGGTTTTTATTTGAAGTTGCAGAATATTGCTAAGAATAAGATTGCTACAGAAAGATTAAACCAATTAATAGCGTCCATCAGAAACAGTATGTATGCAGCTAAAAATATTCAGGATGCGCAGCATGATATTGAATTAATGCGCAATTCTTCCAATGACATCAAATACAATTTTTATACAGGCTCAAGTGAAAAATTATTTAGTATTTACAGTCAATTACAAAAATTACTTAAAACAAAAAACGGGAATAATCATTTTGAAGAGCTTAACAGCATCTACCTTTCTATTACCTCCGGCTATTCTGAAAATATTCAGGTGCTTTACAAAGAAAGTCTTAGCAATCAATTAAACGAAGTTGAGATTAGCACTTTAATTAATTTTAATCGGGAGTTATATACTTCTTTTAAATCTATTTTGTTTGCTGTAAAAGATTATATGCTTAGTACAAAAGAGGCAGAATATTTTGACGCACAGCCAGGCTTTATCCGTTAGTTCAAACATCAATAAATTATTCATAGTACTAAAACAGCCATTTCTTTTAAAAGAAATGGCTGTTTATATTTCAAATGCTTTTTTATTATGCATCTACCAAAGCGCTGGCACCCAGAATAGCAGCATCTGCTTCCTTTAGTTCGCTAAACAACAGTTTTACTTTGTTTTGAAAAATAGGTAGCAGGTTGGCTTCCATATATTTTCGGGTTGGCTTTAGCAACAAATCTCCCGCTTTGGTTAAGCCACCAAATAATACAATCGCTTCCGGTGAGGAGAACATGATAAAGTTGGCAAGAGATTCACCCAGTATCTGACCGGTAAATTCAAAAATGTCATTGGCAATGGTATCGCCCTGTAAGGCACATTCATAAACCGTTTCACTGGTGAGTTCATTGATGGTATAATTCTGTAGCAGGCTTTCCTGTTCCGGATGTTCTGTGAGCATCTGAATAGCAGTCTCCCGTACACCCGTAGCCGAGGCATAAGCTTCCAGGCTTCCAGCCATTCCGGTGCTTTTATGCATTCTTCCGCCCGGACGAATGATGGTATGTCCGAGTTCACCGGCAAAGCCATCATGACCAACCACCATTTTACCATCAATTACAATTCCACTCCCCACACCGGTACCCAATGTTATGGTAATAAAATGTTTCATATTTCTAGCACAGCCATACATCATTTCACCCATTGCTGCGGCATTGGCATCGTTCGTAAGTTTGGTCGTTAATCCAAACTTTTTTTCAATGAGCTCTGCAATTGGAATAATACCTTTCCATTTTAAATTAGGTGCATATTCAATGGTGCCGGTATAAATATTGCCATTGGGAGCGCCCATTCCAATGCCTCTGAATTTTGATGGACCCCCAACTTTTTCGATCATCGGAAAAAGCTTATCATATAGGTCATCAATAAATTCTTCTACTACTTCGTGCTCATTGGTAGGGATGCGATCCTGGGCCAATATATGACCGGAGTTGTCTACAATACCGAACTTTGTAGTTGTTCCTCCAACGTCAATTCCGACGGTATATTCCTTTCTCATTTTTTAAAAGCTATAATTTGAAATTGAATGTTGATTAATGACCGCTTTTAGTATTTTGATTGCTTAATTCATCTAAATCAATTCCCTGGCTTTTTAAATCTTTTTTTGCCTTTATTGCATAATAGGCAAGGAATGCAAAACAAGCGATACCTACCACATAAGATAAACTAATACCTAATAATGCATCGTCAGATAAATAACCTTGCAATACACTTACAAATCCACCACCACAAATCATAAAGATTAAGAAGTTAGATCCTTCACTGGTATGTTTACCCAAGCCAGAGATTGAAAGTGTAAAAATACATGGCCATAGCGTAGAGCAAAATAAACCAACACTACAAAAAGCGTATACACTAATTTGATAATTGGGTGAAAAAATGCCTACTAATAAAGCGACAATACCTAATAAACTAAAAAGTAACAATTGTCTTGAAGGGTCACCTTTGCTCAACATATTGGCAATGATTAACACTAATATGATGACACTGTAAATATAGAAAGGAGCAAGGTCATGTTTTGCGATGGCATTAACGAATAGAAAAACACCAAATGCCAGGTAAGGCATTAGAAATTGAACAACCTTTTTTAAACTGCCGGATATTCCAAAAGCATCTACAGAAGAAGTCCATCTTCCGATCATTAAACTTGCCCAAAACAGAGAAATATAAGGAGCAGAACCACTTGTAGATGTTCCTAATTTTTGTTTCATAAATTCTGACAAGTTAGCGGCTGTGCTTACTTCCACACCTACGTAAACAAAAATGGCAATCATACCAAATAGCAACTGTGGATATTTGAATGGGGAACCTCTGTCAACAAAAGCTGAAGCACTATCAGCCAATTCTTCTGTATTGTTAACTAATTTATTAGGAACTGAGGAAAAGTAAAATATTGCTGCTACTACTAGAAAAGCTGCTCCTAAAATTAGATAGGGCATTTTAACTGAATCCAGCGAACTCACCAATACGGTAGACACTGATCCAAAAATAGCAAGGTTTACAATAAGGGGCCCAATGGTTGTTCCAAAGTTATTAATACCACCAGCCATACTTAATCTTTGCGAGCCTGTGCTGGCACTTCCCATATTAATTGCTAAAGGATTTGCTGCAGTTTGTTGAAGCGAAAATCCAAGACCAATGGTGAATAACCCGGAAATAAACAAAGGAAAGGAAGATAGGTTTGCTGCAGGAATAAATAACAAAGTACCCAATGCAGAAATAATCAAACCAATACTGATCCCGTTTTTATATCCAATTTTATTAAGCAAATCCTGCTTAAGCAATTTACTCACAAAGAAATAAATGAGTGATCCTACAGAATAGGCAACATAAAAAGCAAAAGATACCATTTGTGCCTGGACCTGAGAAAGGTCTAATTTTTCTTTAAAAACCGGAATTAAAATGTCGTTACTGGCGGCCACAAATCCCCAGAAAAAAAATACACTGATAAGAACCCCAAATTGTGACCATTTGGTTTTTTGGCTTGCAACACTCGATTGATTCATAATATATTAATTGAAGTTTAGATGCTGAAAGTATATAATTTTAATGAACTTAAAAAATAATAGGTAACATAAATGGTTGGTAACAAAATGATTCATAATTTGTAAACAACTTTTTGATTATGGAAATACTTCACGTGAGTGCCGAATGTTACCCCATGGCAAAGGCCGGAGGACTTGCTGATGTGGTAGGTGCGCTTCCCAAATACCAGCAAAGCCTTGGACATATTGCAAAGGTGATTATGCCTATGCACCGTACTAAATTTTTGTATGACAACGAATGGGTTATTGAACATAAAGGCAGTTTTGGTATGGGTGAATCAAGATTTGACTTTACCATTATCAAAGAACAATCCAATAAATTAGGGTTCGATCTTTTTTGTGTAGATATCTATGGGTTGCTTGACAGAGAGAAAATTTACGGTTATAATGATGATACCGAAAGGTTCACTGCCTTTCAAATAGCTGTAATGGAGTGGGTGGCCCAATGGGAGCACCGGCCAGATGTGGTGCATGTTCATGACCACCATACAGCACTTATTCCATTTATGATGCAACATTGTTTTGCATACCGTCATTTGGCAGCTGTAAAAACTGTACTTACCATTCACAATGCACAGTACCAGGGTTGGATGGGCTGGGATAAATCAATTTACCTACCTGCATGGGATACCTGGAAAGGTGGATTGCTGGAATGGAACGATACTATTAATCCATTGGCCTGTGGCGTAAAATGTGCCGACAAGGTCACAACGGTTAGCCCTGGTTATATGGAAGAGATAAAGAACAATGCCAATGGCCTTGAATTTTTGTTTAACCTAGAGGGGGGCAAATGTTCGGGTATTATAAATGGTATTGATTATGCCGTTTGGGATCCGCAAAAGGATACTTATATACTTGATAATTTTTCTACCAAAGATGTAGAGGAAGGTAAACAGCTGAATAAGAAAAAACTCTGCAATGACTTTGGTTTCGATATCAGCTTGCCTCTCTTTGTTTTTATAGGCCGATTGGTAGGAGAGAAAGCAGCCGACCTTTTGCCTGTAGCTATTAAACTTGCTTTTGAGCAGATGTACGGACAATTTAGCTTCCTTATATTAGGAAGTGGTGATCCGGGAGTAGAGTTCTCCTTGCTAGAAATGCAAAACAAATTGGTAGGTTATTACAATACACAAATATCCTATAACGAAAAGCTCAGTCACCAAATGTATGCTGGTGCTGATTTTCTTTTAATGCCAAGCAGGGTAGAGCCTTGTGGCTTGAATCAGCTTTATGCCATGCGTTATGGCACGGTACCGGTTGTACGAAGAACGGGTGGGCTACAGGATACCGTTATTGATTTTGGTGATGAAAACGGTTACGGCATCTGTTTCAATCAAGCATCAGTTGGGGATATATTGCATGGTATGTACAGGGCTGTAGAATTGTTTAATGACGAAAATAAGTTAACTGAACTCAGGCAACGAATGATGAAGGTGGAAACAAGTTGGGAAAAAAGTGCATTACAATACATCCATTTATATTTATCTATCTAGTAAAACAACATTATATGGTAAGCAAAGAAGTTTTAGCAGTCATTTTGGGAGGAGGTGCCGGAAGCAGGTTGTATCCTCTTACCGCAACAAGAAGTAAACCTGCAGTTCCCATTGCAGGCAAATACAGGTTGGTAGATATTCCCATTTCGAATTGCATTAACAGCAATATCAACCGTATGTTTGTATTAACACAATACAATTCTGCTTCCCTTAATAAACATATTAAAAACACCTACCAGTTCAGTGGTTTTAGTTCAGGATTTGTTGATATTATGGCTGCTGAGCAAACGCCGGATAGTCCGGGTTGGTTTCAGGGTACGGCGGATGCGGTAAGACAATCCTTAAAACATATTAAAAACAACGATTTTGAATATGTACTGATCCTGAGCGGAGACCAGTTGTATCAAATGGACTTTGCTGCAATGATTGATAAACATACCCAAAGTGGTGCAGATATTACCATTGCCACCATTCCTGTAGGTGAAAGAGAAGCCCCGGAATTCGGTATTTTAAAATCAGATGCGGAGCATAATATTACTTCCTTTATTGAAAAACCTGCGAAGGAATTATTACCTGAATGGATAAGCAATACCGGTCATGAAATGCAGGAACAGGGAAGAATTTACCTTGCTTCAATGGGCATTTATATTTTCAATCGTAAAATGTTGTTCAAGCTGCTAGAGGAGGAAAAACAACATGCTACAGACTTTGGTAAAGAAATTATCCCTGATGCCATCAGTAAATATAAAGTGTTAAGTTATCAGTATGACGGTTACTGGACTGATATCGGAAATATCTATTCCTTTTTTGAAGCCAACCTTTCTTTGACAATGGATATCCCGCCTTTTAATTTATTTGACCATAACAAGATGGTGTACAGCCGTGCAAGAATGTTGCCTCCGGCAAAGATCAGTGGAACGCAAATTGATAAAACAATCATTGCAGAAGGTTCAATCATCAGAGCGAAATCAATAGCTAATTCTGTAATTGGTATTCGCAGTAGGATTGGAGCTGGTACAGAAATTACCAGTTCTTATATAATGGGTTGTGATTTTTATGAAACCATCAATGAAATTTCTTACAATCAGGAAAAGGGAATTCCCAAAGCCGGCATTGGAGATAACTGTAAATTAAATCAGGTTATTGTAGATAAGGATTGCAGGATTGGTAATAATGTTGAAATAAACGGAGGTACCCACTTACCAGATTCTGATCATGCATTGTATGCCGTAAAAGACGGTATTGTAGTAGTAAAAAAAGGAGCGATTATTCCTGATGGTTACCAGATTGGATAAATAATATTTACATTTAAAATGGTATAAAAAATGGTTCATTTTTGATGAACCATTTTTTATTAACTAGTATTTTAATCGAAACAATTTCTATAATATTTGTCACTTAGCTTGCCTTGCAAGGCAGTGTAATTTTTACAGTTGAACCAACATTTATTTCGCTTTCAATGGATATTTTCCCCTTGTTTATAGTTATAAATTCCTGGCAAATTTTAAAACCGAGACCAAGTCCCTTTTCATTTTCTGTTCCATTGGTACTATAGCCATGTCCATTAAGAAGGAGCGAAATATTCTCATTCGTCATTCCCTTACCAGTATCAGTTACGGAT
The DNA here is from genome assembly GCA_947504605.1 of Chitinophagaceae bacterium. Taxonomy (GTDB): domain Bacteria; phylum Bacteroidota; class Bacteroidia; order Chitinophagales; family Chitinophagaceae; genus Ferruginibacter. Next base: position 1,553 of record CANNJE010000050.1, on the reverse strand, counting down.
AATGAAACAGTATCATCCGAATTTACAACTGTACTAATTGTTATCTGGCCACCACTATTCGTAAATTTAATAGCATTGTTTATAATATTTTGCAGCACAATTTGAATCATATCAATATCTGCAAATACAGAATAATGATTACTGCTACCCCAAACAAATGATATTTGTTTATGATCTGCCTGTGCCTGGTATAAATGAATTTTTGACTGAAAGGTATTGTCTAAATCAAATATAACCGGATTTGCTGCAACGCCGTCCAGCTGCGTTCTTGACCAGTTAAGCAGGTTGTCCATCATCGTAATGGTTTCTCCCACATTTTGAGTTAACTCCGGCAAAAGCGGAATTAATTCTTTGGGTTCCAAATCTTTTGTTCCCATTAATTTTAAAATACCAATAATGGTAGCAAATGGGCTCCTTAAATCATGTGCTATGATTGAAAAAAGTCTTGACTTTACTTCATTCAACTCTTTTAATTCTTTGGCCTGGTTTGCTATTTCATTGTTGCTTTGTTCCAGTAAACGATTGATGCGGGAGGCTTTATTTCTAAGATGAATTGAATATATAAGGAAAGAAGCCAAAATCAATGCTGCAATTATAACACTGATTAATATAATCCGGCTGTCTTTCTTTTCTTCTCTTAATAGCCGGATCTTGTTTTCCTGTTGTGCTATCTCATACAATCCAATTGAACTGGCTATTTCCCTGGAACGGACACTTTCTTTTATGTCAAGATAAGTCTGAAGATACTCTAGCGCAGCCTTCGTATTACCTCTTGCATTACTGGCTCTTGAAAGGGTAAGAAAAGAAGGAACTGCCGATTCTATAATACCTGCTTCCTCTGATACCTTTACAGCTACAGTAGCCATTTCGAATGCAGCATCATAATTTCCTTCCAGCAAATTAATTTCAGCCAGTAACTGGTTTGATCTTGAGATCATTCTTTTATCATTGGTGGTATTTGCCACCCTGTTTGCAGAATCGAGGTATAAACGGGATTTAATAAAATCTTTTTGCTCAAAATACAGATGAGCATGATTAAATAAAATAGTAGGGTATATAACCGGCTTATTTATTTTGGCTAAAGGCAGGGCTTTTGCAAAGTATTTATGGGCAGAATCAAATTTATTTTGTGCTAAATATGCGTATCCCATGCTGTTGAAAGCGATGGGAATTTTATCATTAACCTTATGATTTTCTAATACCGGTATTAAGGATTGAAGGATACTAATTGCTTTGTTATAATAACCACTCTGGTTATAGATGCTGGCAATATTTAAATGGTTTTTGGCAACCATCACTTCATCTTTCAAAACATCCGAAAGGTTCATTGAATTCCTGAAATATTCAAATGCTTCCAGCATATTACTTTTACCCCAATAACCATAACCGATGGTATTCAGAGATAATGCCACATCAGATGAGTCGTTTTTTGTTCTAGCCAAAGCCAATGCCTCTTTTCCTATTTCAATCGTTTTGTCAGGCTTTATATAAATGAATTGGCTGGCGAGTTCATTCAGCAATAGAACCTTTTGATGTGTAGCAATTGAACCTGT
>CANNJE010000049.1 GCA_947504605.1 Chitinophagaceae bacterium | reverse complement strand
CCAGAGAGTGGCAGCTGAGATTATACTTGTCGACACATTCCCTTAAAGAAAGTCCATTATCAATATGGTCTTTGCAAATCAAATGCTTTAGTTCTTGACTGTAAAAAGTCCTTCGAACGACGTCTTGTTGTGTATACATTTACATTGTATTTGTGTAAACCTATTTTAGGACAAGACACGAACCACGGCAACGAGGTGTCATTGTGGTTCGTGAAGACACGAACCACGGCAACTGTGGGTCACGAATCAAGGCAGTTGCTTAATTTTTTAGGATAGTGGTGATTGGGTTCGGAGGACAAGAACTGCGGCTCAGTTTTACAAACGTTTTACATTTGTTTTACATCTTTTTACTACTAAAAAGCTTCCCGATATTTGACTCACAATATCTTTATTGTATAGTTTCACCCAATTAATCAAAGTCATGAAGATCATCTATCCCTTTGCTTTTTTACTCCTTTTTCAATTCTTTTCCTCCTGCGATCATGCGGTAGAATTGCCGGAGGCATCTCCTCTACCAGACAGTCTGCAAAATAAAAAAACAGATAAGGCAGGAACTGCAAACATCGTTTTTAGATCTGCTGATAGCGGACAAACATGGCAGGATATTAGCAAAGGGCTGCCCGAACCTGTTAAGGATGACAATGGCGCTGGCAGAAATGGTTTTTTTGCAGATGAAAACGGGCTCTGGTTTACAGCCGAAAACGGGATATACCATAGTAATCCAACTGCTACATCTCCTTTTTGGGAAAAAGAGCTATTATTCAACAAACATAGCAGCACTACCGCCGGCAAGGCCGGGATATTTACCTACAAATATTGGGGTGTAAATTTGAAAAAAACAAACGGAACGAGTGTATGGTCGCCGATATTCGAAAATTCTTCAGAGCCAAGAATACGAAGCGTTTTTGAAACTGCCGGAGCTGCAATTTTCATCGGCACCGACAAAGGTCTTTTTAAAACTGCTGACAGTGGAAAAACCTGGAAACATGTCTATGCCGAAGGCTGGGTAGGGAATATGGCTGAGTCGAATGGCGTACTGCTGTCGACCAGTAAGAGAAGGATAATAAGATCGACCGATAATGGCGAAAACTGGGCGCTGGTGATGAGTGAGGGTGCTGTGACTTTTGATGTAAAACAGATCAAAGGAGGATTCGCTGCTATCATTGCTGGTTCATCGTCGAGTACCAGAATGCTAAGAAGATCCTACGACGGTGGTAAAACATGGCAGGCTATTGATGCGGGACTTCAGAACAAAGTTGTTATTGATTCCATATGGCGAACCTGGGATGATCGCCCTCGTGTGCAAGCCTTCACGACTTCAATTATCCAGGTAGGTGAACACTTCTTTTGTACGCATCCTGACGGCATTTTCAAATCATCAGACAAGGGAAAAACATGGAAACTGTTCCTTCCTTCCATAAAAGGTAAGGTCTTCAATTTATGTGTTTCCGGCAACATCATTTATGCTATACTAAGCAATGGAGGATGTTGACAGTGGCGAAATTGAAAGACCTGTCATCGTGGTTCGTAGGTCACGAACCAAGACAGTAAGCAATGGCGTTGTGCTGCCCGTTGGTCAGAAGACCAGACGGGGGCAAGTGTTTCAGGAAAGATAGAATTCTAATGCTCAACCTAAAAAGCCTTAATCGTTAGCTTCAATGCTATTGCAACTTTTCAATTCAAAGATATTTTGAAGTTTTGACTAAACACTTTACCATGGCAGGGGCACTTAAATATATGGTTGACGAAAACGGAGACAAGACTTCTGTTTTAGTTCCATTATGGACTTGGGAGAAAATAAATAAAGAGTATACCAAACTTCAAAATAAATTGAGGGTTTTTACCGAGATTAAAGAAGGTCTTTCCGAAGTTAAAGAAACAGGAAAGTCATGCAAGAAATTGCAAACACTAAAAGATTTTTTGAGTGAAAGTAACAGTTAATATTACCAAATCTTTTAAGACCGCAGCAAAACCTCTATTAAAAAAGTATCAATCCTTATCTAAAGACTTATTAAATCTCGAGAAGGAGCTTGTAAAAACACCCAGAATAGGAACTTCATTAGGAAAATGATGCCTTAAAATTACGGCTTAAAATTACGAGCAAAGAGAAACAAACTTGTGAAATAAAAATTATTGTTGACACAAACAATGTTTTTAGTTTAAAGGCAACATAAACTGGTCGGTTACCAATTTTATTCTATCATTTTTTTCAGTCAACAATGCTGATTCTGAAAACGTGATGGTTTTATTACCCAGTTGAGGATGCAGGGAACCATCCGCTTTTTTAAATTCAACCGTTAGTTCTACCTTATCAATTTTCCAAGCATCTGCAAAAAATCTTGGGCTGTAAACAATCAATAAACTTAGCCCGTTCCTGTTGAAGGCGCTCAATGATATTTCACCCGGACGGTAATCTGGAGTATAGGTTATCACATCCCAGGCTACTTCTGCTATCATCAGCGGCAGGGTATTTTTTGAATTTACTGCATACTCTCTGGTAGCATTAGGATCGCAGGGATAACTGCCTACCAGGTTTGTGGTAGAATTATCTCCAGCCATTCTGTAAGCAGAACTGATGTTGGTGTACAGATTTACAGTAACACAAGCGGGAACTTCCTTGTTGTCATTCCCTGTCCAGATATTCACCGTAGCTTTTTTAAGATAATACTCATTCAAATCAGTATTGGAATTGTAGATGGTTGTTCCGTAATTGGGAGCCTTTCTTTGCGGGGCTGTACTAGTGGGCGGGGGAGTTGTATTGCCAACTATTTTTACACCCGGTTTTATGTTATTGTTGATATTGAGGTTGCCGTTATTAACGGTTAATGGCTGGCCGCCCGTTCTGCCAACGGTAAATTTACCCTGGCCGGTAATAGCAGTGCCGCTGCCTTGTGTACAGGTAAGTTTTTGCGTGCCGGCATCATAGGTACCTGCAATAGCAAATGTTTCGCTACTACTAAATAGCTTGTAAGCTGCATTAAACGAATTATTTATAAACGAATAGGTTCCCTTTGCAGCCACGGTTCCGTTTGAGGAGGCCATAATAATTTCTCCACGGTCTGTTAACTGAAAAGTGAACGTCTGTGGATACAGTCCATTATCATTGGTTAATGTACCCAACCAGGAACCAACTAAGGAAACAGAAGCCACGCTATTGATTGTTTTATTCCTATTGTAAATCTGTGCGGTTAGCTGCACCCCGGTTAAGAAAATTGGCAATACTATTAAAAATGCTTTTTTCATATTTGTACATTTTAATAGTTCAAAAATGATCTTTAAATTATTCTTATCCTATACCTTAAAAAGGGGATTTTATATTCATGTAATAAACCAACAAGGCGAAAAATTAATTAAAGAATAGCAAACAGCATACTAGCATAAGTACGTGGCATAAGCAAAGTATAGCATAAATGTATTTACAACCAACCGCAGAATCTATATTTAAAATATACTAGCTGCCGATTGGTCTTCAACGGCTATTGCAGATAGCATGGCCCGGTCGCCTTGCTGCGTTGCATACGCAACGAATTTACTCTTGCCTTCTCTGCTGTCGATGTAGTTTGCCATGAGTTTTATTAGCCTCATCACCTACTCCCCCAATAATTGGAAAAATGGTATGTAAGATTTTAAAAAAATAACGATATATAAACAAAAACAAATGTATATTTAAGTTAATTTATTTTAAACCTTTAATACCTACTTTATGCCAGGATCTGCAAATGCCCTACAATTTCAAATAAACAATCTATCAGAACAACTGAAGAAGGAGAAGAACCCAGTTGAAATAGCAAGATTACAAGCTGCCATTAAGGAACTACAGGAACTGCAGCAAAGATCATCCCGAAGTAAAAATGATTGATCAATTGTTAGAATTGGTATCAGTGCTTGGCATAGGTATTATAAGATAAAAGGATCGTCTTTTTTTGTCATAAGGATTTAAGCTCCTACCTAATCATACATATAACCATCATTTAATTAAACCATTTTTTATGACTTCATCAGCAAAATCATTGTTTTTTTTCGGGATTTATGTTGTTTGTACCGGACTCTTCTTTATTATCATTCCGGAAAAATTAATCTCCCTGACGTTTTTGCCAGCCATTCCTTCATGGTGGGCTAGATTTATCGGTTTACTTGCGTTGGTAATTGGCAGTTATGAAATTTTTTCTGCAAGGGCTAATATAAAAGCATTTATAAAAATATCAGTGATTGTTCGCCTTGGTTTCGCAATTGGAACATTATTACTTTATGCTTTCGGACAAATGCCAATAGCTATTATTTTATTTGGTGGAATTGATGCTTTGGGTGCAGTTTGGACAAGTATGGCATTAAAATCTGAAAATGTCTCGGCCTGATATTGGTTAACTACCAATCAACAAAAATGGATATCAAACAACTGTGCGTTTCTATTCCATGCAGGGCATAGACAAACTGATTATAAATTAACCTTACTCAGTTTTATTTTTTTAGAAAACTTCATATTGGAAATGGGCTGTCCTTTTCCCAGGCCTTCAAGATTTTTTTTCCATGATTCGTTTACATCAAAATGGGAGGCGTTGTTGTAACTTAGTTCGGGTGCCTGTCCAGTGCTGCTGTTAAAATTAACGGGGTTAAAAAAAGCGGTATGGCTGCCGGCTTCGAGTTTAAATTTTCCTTCAAGGTTGATGTTGCCATTCAGCATCGCCAATTGTCCTTTGTTGATGAAGCTTGCATTTTTACCAATATCAATGGTTTGATCCCAATGACTAAAAAGACAGCTTTGCGCCCCCACCATAAAATTAAGATACCCCAAATTAAGATTGCCGGTGCTGCTTCTGCCTATTACAAACTGAGTAAGTTGCGGGCCATTTGTATTGGCAGGTTTTAAAATGGTATTGCCCTGCAGGTTAAATGTATAAGGTTTTTTAGCATCGTTGCTACCCTTAAAAATTATCCCATTCATACTCATGATGCCTACCTGTTTGCCGATGTTATTGAAACTGGTATTGCCGTCAAAAACACAACCAAACAGTAGATCATTTTCATTGCCATAGTTTACAGAAAACTTACAAAAAGAAAATACGGTAAAATCGACTTCTTCTTTGGATTTGCTATATATGGCCGCCAGCCGCTGCTTTGGATGTATGGTTCTAAAACTGCAATTGGAAAACAACAGTCTTTTGGCATATTGCCAGCTTTCTATAAGTGCAAAATCGGCATTGTAAATACCTTTTTTACCGGGCATTTCTTCATCAGCAAAATCGCAGTTGTAAAACCGGGTTTCTTCACCGGCAACTTCTCCATTATTACCAAACACAAAACCTCCCCAGATCTTACAATTTTTAAAAGTAAAGGATCTGCCTTTTACCCAAACACTGTAACCTTCTACATCCCAAAAAGTACAATTGCTGAATAACATATTTTTACTTCTTCCTGCTGTTTCATCATTTACCAAAGCACATCCTTTGTTATTGATAAATTGACAATTGGTAAATGTTCCATCCACACATAATAACAAAGTGGTACCATCTGCTTCGGGCTCTATATCTACACCAGCGCCGGGGTTGCCAGCCGCAATACCACTGGCAGTAGTACCTGTATGGTTAAAGCTGCTGTTCTTTACCGTTACCTTTCTGCCCCCTACCCACGAAAATCCCTGCCTGCGGTTGTAATCGCATTTGGTATCTGTGATAAGTAAATTAGAAAAAGCTTGTTTGGGGTACAGCAATGTATCCTTATAAAAATCCTGAAAAAGAATACCATCAAGGGTCATATGATGTATGTTCAGTTTGTTGAGCGTTACATTTTTAGTATTTAAAAAATAAGCCCCCGTTGCACCTCTTTGAATTAGATCCGATACCCATCCCCCATTGTACATTGTTTTGCCACCATCTAATGTGGGTGTATTGTTTCCATCAACTGCAATGTTTTCTATAAAAATATTTTTACAATTTTTAGCTTCCAAAAAACTGCCAATGGTTACCCCATAATTTAATCCATAGGCAGAAGCAGGAAACCAAACCGGTTGCCCGTTGCTGTTAAAATATCCGATGGCCAATCCATCGTTGTATTTAATAACCGGCGTTGTTTTACCCATTCCAATAATACTAAACTGATCTACCCCATTGATGCTGATTAATTCCAAACCGGCTTTATAAGCCCAGCCCGGCGCAAAACGAATGGGACCATTGGCTTTGGGATATCCAAACACTGCACCATAGGTAGTGTTTAAACCGGCTGCAGGTATGGATACCTGTTTGCCCACAAGATATACTCCCGAAGGAATGACCAGCTTACCTGAATATTTTGTAAAACTAAAGTTCTGATTGCCCTCTGCTAAAGGAACGCCATTGATATCCCAGATATTATTAAAATATTTTCCTGCTTTGATAAAGGCCCAGGTATCATCCTTGCCATCATTGGGAACTGCACCAAAGTCTATAATGGATTTTGTAAATGCGGGCCGGGTTATCTGCGCCTGAGCAAAAATGTTTTTACTTAAAAGAATACCCCAAATTATTAAAAAGAGATTTTTCAAATTGACAGACCGGTTTAGTGCAAAGTGTAAACATAAAAATATCTGATTAAAAGCGATTGGGCAAAACAATTCTGTTAAAAGAAGGGATAAAAAAAAGGAATAAGAAAATACCACTACTTTCTTATTCCTTTTATATTTTAAAACAACACTCTGAAAATTGTTTCGGTTGTTGTTTCCTGTATGGTTGGTTACTTTAGTCTTTCTTTAAAATCAAGCCCATTGTTTCTGAGTGTATCTTTTGCAACATCATAACCAGCATCTGCATGTCGGATAACGCCCATGCCGGGGTCGTTTCTTAATACCCGTGCAATTCTTTGGGCAGCATCGTCGGTTCCATCTGCAACGATTACCATCCCTGCATGAATGCTGTATCCCATGCCTACACCACCCCCATGATGCAGGCTTACCCAGCTTGCGCCACCGGCAGTATTTACAAGTGCATTCAGCACTGGCCAGTCTGCTACGGCATCACTACCATCTAGCATGGCTTCGGTTTCCCGGTTGGGCGAAGCCACACTTCCCGTATCTAAATGATCTCGTCCTATAACGATGGGTGCTTTAACTTTTCCGGTGCGAACGAGTTCATTAAAAGCCAGTCCTGCTTTTTCTCTTTCACCTTGTCCCAGCCAGCAAATTCTTGCGGGCAATCCCTGAAAGGCAATTTTTTCTTGTGCCATTTTCATCCATCGCAACATGCCGGTATTTTGCGGAAACATATTTTGAATCAGTTCGTCTGTTACAGCAATATCAGCAGGATCGCCGCTTAATGCAGCCCAGCGAAAAGGTCCTTTTCCTTCGCAAAACAAGGGACGAATATAGGCGGGCACAAAACCCGGAAAGTCGAAACAACGACCGGGTTTGTAATGCGGTATTTGTGTGATGGCAGCAGGATGCTGTTGTTCAAATTCCTGTGCTCGTGCACGGATATTGTTACCATAATCAAAAGTGATGGTTCCTTTGTCCATTAGTTCCAGCATCAGTTGCACATGCAGGTGCATACTCTCATAACTAAGCTGAATATAATGTTCGGGATTTTGTTCTCTTAAAACAGAGGCTTCTTCATTGCTGAGGGTATGAGGGATATAACCTATCAACGGATCGTGTGCACTAGTTTGATCCGTTAATGTATCAGGAACAATGTCCCGCTGAATAAGCCTGTCCAATAAATGAATGGCATTACATACCACCCCAATGCTTTTTGCTTCGCCTTCTTTTCTGTAGTGCATCGCTGCATTGATGGCTTCATCGATGCTGGTATGTTTTTCATCAATGTATTTTGTTTCGATGCGTTTGTCTATGCGCCACTCTTCTACCTCTGCAATCAATGCCACACCCTCGTTCATTGTAATGGCCAGGGGTTGTGCGCCCCCCATTCCTCCAAGCCCTGCGGTTATATTTAAAGTACCTTTTAGCGTACCGCCAAAATGTTTATTGGCAATGGCTGCATAAGTTTCATAAGTACCCTGTACGATCCCCTGCGATCCTATATAGATCCAACTGCCGGCAGTCATCTGACCATACATCATCAGGCCTTTTTTCTCCAGCTCTTCAAAATGTTTCCAGTTGGCCCAATTAGGCACAAGCTGGCTATTGCTGATTAAAACCCTTGGCGCATCTTTATGAGTTTTAAGAATACCTACGGGTTTGCCGCTTTGTATTAAAAGGCTTTCATCGTTCTCCAGCACCTTCAATGCTTTTATAATATTATCCAATGCTTCGAAGTTGCGTGCTGCTTTGCCTCGGCCTCCGTATACGATTAAATCGTCCGGGCGTTCTGCCACTTCGGGATCGAGGTTATTAAGCAACATTCTTAGTGCAGCTTCCTGTATCCATCCTTTGCAGGATATTTCGGAACCAACCGGTGTTTTGTATTTAATGGGGTCGTACTGTTGTTTTTCCATAATAGCTTGTTTAGATTTTACGCAAAGTGGCAAAGAAAAGCAAAGGATTTATTTGCGCCTTGTACCTAATCATTCAGCAGCATTGCGTTCTGATTTCTCATTTGTAAAATTAGTTAAAAATGATGCTCCACCCTTTTTCAAATCAAAGCATTTATGATTTAATTTAATTTAGATATCTTCATTTTTATAAAAACGAATTATGAGTGTACATATCAGTGCCCAGCCGGGTGAAATTGCAAAGATTGTTTTAATGTCGGGAGATCCTTTGAGGGCAAAATACATGGCAAATAAATACTTACAGGATGCAAAACTAGTGAGCAGTACCCGTAATATTTTTTATTATACAGGTACTTATAAAGGCAAAGCTATTACCATTGGTGCCAGTGGTATGGGATGCCCATCTATTGGAATTTATTCCTACGAATTGTATACCGAATATGATGTAGAAAGCATCATTCGAATTGGCACTTGTGGTGCATATACCAGCGAGCTTAAACTTTTTGACCTGATTAATGTGGATCTGGCTGCCAGCGAATCTACCTTTGCCAAATATGCATGGGGAATAGAAGGCGCTGTTATCCCTCACCAGGGAAATGCTTTTGATATTATCAAAGCCACTGCTGTTGCCAAAGGTTTACAGGTGAACAACTGTGCCATTCACAGCAGTGATATTTTTTACAGAAAAGAAAGCGGCACACCAGCATTGGCTGTTGAAAATAATTGTTTAGCGGTAGAAATGGAGGCTTTTGCCTTATTTGCCAACGCCAAACATGTAGGAAAAACGGCTGCTACCCTGCTTACGGTTTCAGACATTATTCCTACACATGAATTTATCTCTGCAGAAGAGCGTGAAAAATCATTGTGGCCAATGATGGAACTGGCTTTGGAGTCGGCTATTCAATTAATATAATAGTTGTTAAACTAAGGGGTGATTCCTGATAAATTCAATGGCTTTTATCATATCGGTATGTAGGATGCGATCGGCTTCATTAAAGCTAACTACTTTTCTAAATGCTTCAACCAATTCTTCCAGCATGGGAGAAGTTTTTAATGGCCTGCGGAATCCGAGTGCCTGCACGGCTGTTAATAATTCGATGGCCAAAACCTTTTCTACATTATCAATAACCCTTTTACATTTGGTAGCGCCATTGGCTCCCATACTCACATGGTCTTCCTGGTTATTACTGCTGGGAATACTATCAATACTGGAAGGAGTACATAATTGTTTGTTCTCGCTCACAATACCTGCAGCAGTATATTGAGGAATCATAAAACCACTGTTAAGCCCAGAATTTTTCACCAAAAAAGGTGGCAAGTTTCTTTGCCCTCCTATTAACTGATAGGTTCTTCTTTCGCTGATACTGGCCAGTTCACTCATAGCAATGGCCAGAAAATCGAGTACCAACGCTAAGGGTTGCCCGTGAAAATTTCCACCGCTCACGATAAGGTCTTCGTCCGGAAAAATATTGGGATTATCTGTTACCGAATTGATTTCTCTGATAAAAACAGATAACACATAATCAAAACTATCTTTAGTAGCACCATGCACCTGTGGTATACAACGGAAAGAATAAGGATCCTGCACCTGTTGTTTTTTCTGTGCACGAATCTCGCTTCCGGCCAACATGGCCCTCATTTCTCTGGCAACACTTACCTGTCCTTGATGCGGGCGCACTGCATGAATATGTTCATTCAAAGGATCGGCCACACAATCAAATGCATCAAAACTGATGGCAGCAATGGTATTGGCCCAGTTAATTAATCGTTCAGCCTGAATCAAATTATACATCCCATAAGCACTCATAAATTGGGTACCATTAATTAATGCCAATCCTTCTTTGCTTTTTAAATGGATGGGTTCCCAGTTCAGATCATCCAACACTACTTCGCTTGGATATTTTACCCCATTATGCCTTACTTCGCCCATCCCAATGAGTGGCAAACTTAAATGACTAAGCGGCGCTAAATCGCCCGATGCGCCCAGTGACCCCTGGGTATAAATTACGGGCAGTACATCGTTGTTGTACATATCTACCAACCGCTCTACAGTTTCCAGTTGCACGCCGCTATGACCATAACTCAGCGATTTTATTTTGAAAGCGATCATGAGTTTTACGATGGGAGCAGGTACTTCTTCGCCCAAACCGCAGGCATGGGATTGCAGCAGATTACTTTGTAATTGCTCTAGCTGAGATTCATCAATCTTTACATTTTGCAGGTAACCGAAACCGGTATTGATGCCATAAAACAATTCGCCGGAGTGCTCCATTTTTTTATCAAGGTATTCCCTGCACTTCAATATCTTTTGCTGTGCATCTTCACTAATAGAAAGCTCCTGGTTAAAAGCAAGCAGCTTTTTTACCTGTTCAAAATCGGTATGTTTTGGGTCGAGGGGCAGCTGGTTCGTACTCATGAATTAATTTGGCGGTTGATCGAAAAAATTTAACTTGAACAAAAGTAAGAAAAAGGCAGGAAGGATAGAACGCTCATTGCAGCTCCAAAAAATCGCTCCAATAGGCGCTAACATTTATTGGCCTTCTGTTTTGCTTTTCCTAAAACAAAAAACAACTGATGAAAGAGCTATTATTAATGTTGGCAGTGCTGATTTGCGTTGGTACAACTGCACAAAAAGTAACCATTTTAGCCAGCGGCACTAAAACCAGTATGCGTGGGCTAAGTGTTGTGGATGACCATACCATCTGGGTAAGTGGTAGCAGTGGCACTGTGGGCCGCAGCCTGGATGGAGGCAATACCTGGAAATGGATGACCGTAAAAGGATTTGAAAAAACAGATTTCAGGGATATTGAAGCATTTGATAAAACCACTGCAGTAATAATGGGTATAGCAGACCCGGCCTATATCCTTCGCACGATTGATGGAGGCGATACATGGCAGGTAGTTTTTGAAAACAAAACAAAGGGTATGTTTTTGGATGCAATGGAATTTTGGAACGATCAAAGCGGCATTGTTATTGGGGATCCCATCAACAAACATTTTTTTATTGCCCGTACTTTTGATGGCGGACAAACATGGCAGGGCATCCCTGAAAACTTAAGCCCCGTGGCCGATAGTGGAGAAGCCTGTTTTGCCAGCAGCGGTACCAATATCAGAAAACTCACAAAAAAAGAAGCGGTATTTATCACCGGTGGTCTTGTAAGTAATGTACATGTAAGAGCAACTAAAACAAGACTGCCTTTGATTGATGGCAAAGAAACAACCGGCGCTAATTCTATTGCTGTAAAAGATAAAAAAACATGGATGGTTGTAGGGGGTGATTTTAATACCAAAGATTCTATTACTAAAAATGCAGCCATCAGCTTTAATGCAGGCAAAACCTGGACCTATCCGCTGGTTGCGCCAACAGGCTACCGCAGTTGTGTGGAATATTTAAAAAAGAAACAATGGATTACCTGCGGTTTAAACGGTGTGGACATTAGCAACGATGATGGTAAAAATTTTACCAATATCAGCAAGCAAGGTTTTCATGTTGTACGAAAAGCAAAAAAAGGGAAGGCTGTTTATTTTGCAGGAACTGGTGGAAGAATTGGGAAACTAGAATATTGATTTTTTACCAACTCATCAAAATGAGTTGGTAAAAAATTTAGACTTCAGGGCAAAAGAAAACCCTGCCATGTGTAACACAGCAGGGTTAAATGTATTTTCTAATTTATTAATTCAAGCTTCTAAAATCTACAGGCACCAATTTACTCACACCGGCTTCCTGCATGGTTACCCCATAGATCACATCCACAGCACTCATCGTTTGTTTATTGTGTGTAACAATAATGAACTGAGAGTTTTCACTGAATTGTTTAATCATATTGGTGAACTTACCAACGTTGGCATCATCCAATGGTGCATCCACCTCATCCAAAATACAGAACGGTGCAGGTTTAATCAGGTAGATCGCAAACAACAATGCGGTTGCTGTTAATGTTTTTTCACCACCACTCAACTGACCGATACTGCTTGGACGTTTGCCTTTTGGTTTAGCCACAATATCAATTCCGGTATCTGCAAGATTCTCCGGATCAACCAATACCATGTCTGCGGTATCTTCATCAGAAAACAAGGCCTTAAATACTTTCTGGAAGTTTTCTCTTACTTTATTAAAGGTATCCAGGAACTGCTGATTGGCAGTAGCTTCCACTTCCTGAATCGTTTGCATCAAACTATCTTTAGCGGTTACCAGGTCATTCTTTTGCTCCAAGATAAACTCATACCTTTTTTTCATTTCGGTATAAGCTTCAATAGATGTCGGGTTTATTTCACCCATATTTTCCAAACGCTTTTTCATGCGTTCGTTTTTCTCTTTCAAATCTTCCAGCGGCGTATCACCAGTTCTTGGCTCATCAATAATTTCGTCTAAATCTACCCTGAATTCTACACTCAACCTTTCTTTCATACCTGCCAACTGCAGTTTAAGATCGGTCAATTTATCTTTGATCTCATTCAGTAAATGATCAATCCCTTCTTTTGATTTTTGTTTGTGACGCAGACCACTTTCTTTTTCAGTAAGGATATTACGAAGATTGTAATATTCCTGATCTGCTTCATTGAGCCTTTTTTCTTCTGTGTCTTTATTTTGCAGCATGGTAATCAGCAATGCTTCCAACTCATGCAAATTAACAGCAGTAAGTTCAATATTCTCCGCAGCATCTTTTAATTGCGAAGAACTGTTTTCTACCTGAACTTTTAATTCGCTCAGTTGATTGCTCTTAAATTCAAACTCCTGATTTAAAGATACCAGTTTGCTTTGCTGTTTGGCAAATAACAAATTGCTGTCATTAAAAGTAGTTGTTGCAAAATTGTATTCCTGTTCTGCTGTGGCATAATCCATTTCAATGGCCTGGAGTTTTTCGGCCAGTTCTTCCAATTGAAAATTGAATTTTTCCAGTTCAGTACGGGTATTAGAAATCGCATCATGGTTATTGTCCAGCTGCAGTTGCAATTCTTCTACTCTTGCTGTGCTGGTGGTTTCCAGGTGATGCAGGTTTTCAATTTTATTCTGCGCAGAAAAAACCATATTCGTCAAATGGTTGATATCCTGCTGTGTTTGTTTGATGGCATTTTCTTTCAACTGCTCGTTGAAGGCGATCACTTCGTTGTGACGTATTTGTATTTCAGCCTTTAACTGATTTACGACTTCATGTTGCGCTGCAATTTGTTCCTGTAATTTTTCAAGGTTTTTTGCACGACCTATTTTTTTACCTTCAAACAAACCTACACTTCCACCGGTAAGTGAATATTTTCCTTTTACGTATTTACCTGTTTTTTCCAATACCACCGCACCATTGCTATTGTGCATGGCTTCTTCATTTTCAGCAATAAATACATTGCCCAATAAATTGGCCGCCAGTTTTGCATATTGTGCATCTATTTCTACCACATCCAGTGCAGGAATGGTTCCGGCTGGCTGATGATGCGCTGTGGCTTCCTCAAACTTATCCAGCAAAAAGAAATTGGCTTTACCTTTTTTATTATCATCTAATAAATGAATTGCCTGTAAGCCTTCTGCCAGGTTGTTTACTACATAATAGTTCAGGTAAGGCTCCAGTACATTTTCTACCGCAGCACGGTATTGTTCTTTTACATAAATAATATCAGAAAGTAAGGGTGCATTGTGATTCCAGCCCTGATTCTTGTGCAAAAATTTCACACTCTCAGGATAACCTTCCATAGAATCAACAAGGCTTTTCAAGAGGTCATGTTCATTCCTGCGTGAATCTAGTTTACGGCTTTCTTCTGCAAGGTTGTTACGCAAGCCTTCCATCATATTCTGCGTTTGCAGAATTTGTTCTTTGGTAAACTCGTGCTGATCCTGTAATTGCTGCAGGTCTGTTTTTTTATTCTCTAATTCGGTTTCTTTTTCTTTTTTCTCTACTTCAAGTTCTTGAAGTTGTGCCCTTCTTTGTGATTTCTCTTCTTCAATCTGAACGATGGTACGTTGCAGATTTTGAATAGAAGTATCTGCTATGGCTACTTTTTTCTCTGCATCAAACTGGTTGCGCTGAATGGCCTGATTTTCCCTGCGCATCGCATCGATGCTGCTGCGTTTGTCGTCAAAAATCCTGCGTTTTTCTTCTACGGCATCTTTCAGGTCCTGGAGTTTTTCTTCCAGTTCTTCTAGTTTTACTTCTTCGTCTTTTATTTGAGTGCCGGTAAATCCAATGCTTTCTTCAAGGCCTTTTATTTGCCCTTCCGATTTTTGCAAAAATTCATCCAGTCCAGCTTTTCTTTCTTTCAAATGCACCAGGCGCTGACTGCCTAGATTTTTTTCGTTCTCTTTGTTGCGAACCTTGTCAAGCATTTCGTTGTAAGCATGTTGCAAATGTTGCAGTGCTTTTTCCTTTTCTATAAATGCCAGCTTCTCATGCTCCAATCCAGCTTCTTCTTTTGCAATGGCTGTTTCCAGCTCGATACGTTTGTCTACTTCCTGTTGTTGTTGTTCGTTTAGATCTTTATAAGTAATATTAAAACCTTCCAAAGCAGCTTTGGCCAACTCAATACTTACTTCCTTGTAATCTTTTTTTATTTCAAAATACTTCTCCGCTTTTTTTGCCTGGCTTTCTAAACTTTTTAACTGGTTGTTGATCTCAAACAATAAATCTTCAATACGTGCAAGATCCTGTTCTGTGGCATCCAGTTTTAATTTGGCTTCTTTTTTACGGGTTTTGTAAATGGTGATTCCTGCAGCCTGCTCCAGCATTTTTCTACGGCTGTTCTCCTTATCCTTGATGATATCATCCACCATTCCAAGTTCAATAATGGCATAGCTATCGGTGCTAATACCGGTATCCATAAAAAGATTGTGAATGTCTTTAAGACGGCAGGCTACATCATTTAGCCGGTATTCGCTTTCTCCGCTTTTATAGTATTTACGTGTAACCGTTACCGTGTTAAACTCCGTAGGCAACAGGTTTTTGGTATTTTCAAATGTAAGGCTCACTTCTGCAAGACCACTGGCACTTCTGGTTTTACTTCCGTTAAACACCAGACTCTCCAGGTTTTCACTTCTGAGGTTACTGATTTTATGCTCCCCTATTACCCAACGGATACTATCAATGATATTGCTTTTTCCACAACCATTGGGTCCAATTACACCGGTAATACCTTCATCGAAATTAAGTATGGTCTTATCCGCAAAACTCTTAAATCCTTTTATTTCTAAACTCTTTAAACGCACTGTTTTCTAATTTTTAAGTAAGACGGCAAACCTACAGGAAAATGCCTGATTTATTTGCACTGTTAGGAAAAAGTAGATAAGCAGGAATAGCCTTATTTTCTACTATGTCTGATGTCTTTGTGTCTAATATTTTTCGGGTAGTAAATATAGCATAATAGACTTAAAGAAAACATTGATTTATAAGCTATTAAATGCAAATTATACACAGATTCTACACAGACGCTCTGTTTTTTACTATGCTTTACATTATTTATAAATCAAATATCTGTTCCTGTTAAATCTGGGCTTCGTTTTTACAGTACTTAGCGGAAATAATTATACATAAAAAAATAAGGAAAATGGGTCAGAGACTCCACAAGTGAAATATCCTATAAAACAAGGCATTTGATGATTACCCCTATAAACGGAAGCTATAAGGAAGTTGATGGAAGGAACGTTGCTGTTAAAAAAATTACAATTACAATGAAATACGGTTGGTTTCGTATAAAGCCATTATTTTTGGCTCTCAAAAAAAAGAACCATGAAACATATTTTATTTTTTGCTATGGCTTTATGCACAGGCACAGCTATGGCACAACCAAAGATTGTTAGCAATGCTACGATCAACACAACTACCAATGTTATTGCTCCGGAAGAAGAAGACGTGAGCAATATACAAGGTCAAGGCCAGGAAGGTACTAGAGGTGGTATGATGATGTTTAGAAATTTTGGCGACGGAGAAACAAAGTCGGTAACCCAGGTGAAAAATGACATGGTAAAAACGGTTATCAAAACAGATATGGGTCGCAGTACCATTATCAGAGACAATGCTGCAAAACTTACCACTACCCTGATAGAAATGATGGGTAACAAGACCGGATTTTATTCAACAGACGATGAGCAGGCTGCCATGAGAAAATCAATGGATAGCATGATGCAGTCAAGGTCTAAAGATTCTACCAGCACAACAAAGCGTGGCCAGGATACATCTACCGTAGAAGTTAGTTATACAGAAGAAACAAAAAAAATTGCCGGATACAATTGTAAAAAAGCCTTTCTGATTACCATTAGGTTAATGGGGCTTGTAAAAGATACTGCCATTGTATGGTACACACCGGAGTTTAAAGTGAAAAATGTGAGTTCTGTAGGTGGTGGATTCAGCATGGGGATGGGCGGCGGTGGCGGCGCAAGCGCTACCAACAGCATGGAAAAAATTGACGGATTTGTAATGCGTTATGAAACCAAAATGCGTCGCAACAGAACCATGATTGTGGAGGTTACTAAAATTGATCTTACAAAAGAAATTGCTGATAAAGATTTTGAAATACCGAAAGATTTTGAAGTGAAGCCGATGAAAGAAATGAGGAGTATGATGGGAGGCGGCGGCGGACAAGGAGCAGCAGGAGGCCAAATTATGATCAGACGTGATAATTAATATAAAAGAAAGGATAATAAAAAAGGTTGCAAATTATTTGCAACCTTTTTTATTGTAGTAAATATTTTTATTACAATGCTGCTTTTTTCTTATCGATTTCAGCAGCAGACTTAGGATCTTTTTTATAATTGTAGATCTCACTCATATTCGTCAACAATTCCTGGTAAGTGGCTCTTTGAACCGGTTTCATGGTTGGCAGTGCGTCATAATGCGCAGAAGCAATCTTTGCATATTGCAGGAATTCATCCATTTGAGCTTTTGTTAGTGCAACAAGGTCAGCTTTCTTTTTTACATCTTCCGGCTTTACCCCTTTTACTTTGGTAGCATCAATGCTCAAATCAGAACTTACATTGTATAAATGTTTTGTCATTAATACAGTTGCATCAATTCCTTTATCATTTGCTATCGCAGCTTTTAAAATAGTGGTAAGCTTTGCTTTGGATCCTTTTTCGTCAACAGGTTTTGCATCATGACCATAAATACTGTTAAAAAGTTCAATTGCGTAGTTATAAGGTATCATAAAATTGGACGGATTTTGAGCCATCATTTCTTCATACTTTGTAAACAACAAAGCCTGATCGCCTTTTTTTCTGATATTATCCAACTCAAGGCTTGTCCAATAATCGTTTTTTGGATAATATATTTTCCCTTTATCCAGTATACCCTGAAGATTGACAGAATCTTCTTTTTTGTTGTAATAATCAGCTAAAAATTCATACACTTCAAGATAAGCGTCTCCAGCAACATTGGCATCTGTAAGCTTCCTATAATAAGTCTCAGTACCTGCGTCATTTTTTGCCTGCATGGCAGAGATAGCAGTATTCAGTACAAGCGCTGTATCCAAAGGATATAACTTAACGTCGGCATAAGTATACTGCCTTTTTAAAATAAAATCTTTTACTTCCAGCGCATTGCTGAATGATTTAAAAGCTTTTTCAAACTCCTTTTCATTATAGAATTTGGCGCCTAAATCAAACAAACTAGAATAGATATCCAGGTAAGACATATATCCTTCTACTTTAAGACGCAGGTCCTTTGCATCCAATTGCTGTGTTTTTTTAAATGCTTCAAATGCCTGCAACTTAAGATCATAAGCTTCAGAAGGAAGTATCGTTGTATCGTAAGACAAAGAATTATAAATACGTCCTTTATAATACCATCCGTCAGACTTGGCACTATTTTTTGGTTCCGCCATAAAAGCATCAATAGCTTTTTTAGCTTCTCTAAATTGTCGTATATCCATCAACTTATTGATGTCATCTAGGCTCTGCCCCATACTACTCATGCTAAAAAAAAGCAGCAGGAATGCAATAGAAATTTTTGTCATGTTTGTCGTTATTTATATATTGTTAAAGATATTAGTTTCCTTTAAATTATTAGATTATTTAGATGCCTAATTTACATAAACTGACTACCATCATTTTTTAATAATTGTTATGTACTTAACAATCGCAGATAGTTCTTAATTTTATGCCTTATTTTTAAAATATTGATTAGCCAGGAAACGATACAGAAAATACAGAGCCAGGTAGATATCCTTGATGTGGTGGGTACCTATGTAAAACTGAGGAAAAGAGGTGTAAACTATCTTGGTCTTTGCCCTTTTCACAATGAGAAATCCCCCTCCTTTACGGTATCTCCTACCAAGGAAATATATAAATGTTTTGGTTGTGGCAAAAGTGGCAACAGCATCAGCTTTTTAATGGATGTTGAAAAATACAGTTATGTGGAAGCCCTGCGCTGGCTGGCCAACCGGTATAATATCGAAATAGAAGAAACCGCTGTTAGCCCCGAGCTAAAACTACAGCAGCAAACATCAGAGAGTTTATTTATCATTAATAATTTTGCCAAAGAGTTTTTCAGCAATGCCCTTTTTAATACAGAAGAAGGACAGGATATTGCGATGAGTTATCTGAAAGAGCGTGGGTTCAGAGAAGAAATTATCAAAAAATTTCAATTAGGATTTAACCCCGAAGCCAGAGATCGTTTTACTACAGCAGCAATTGCCGCACAGTATAATACAGAGTTACTGGTTAAAACCGGACTTGTAACACAAAGGGATGATCATTTTCAGGACAATTATCGTGGCCGCATCATCTTTCCAATTCATAATCCCGGAGGAAAAATAGCAGGATTTGGCGCCAGGCTTATTAAAAAAAATGACAAAGCTCCCAAATACATCAATACTCCCGAAAATGAGATCTATATAAAAAGTAAGATCCTGTATGGTTCTTATTTTGCCCGGATGGCCATAGATAAAGCAGATGAATGCCTGCTGGTAGAAGGTTATACAGATGTGGTAAGCCTGCACCAGGCCGGAATAGAAAATGTAGTAGCTAGTGGCGGTACTTCTCTTACTGTTGACCAGTTGAGGTTGGTAAAAAAATATTGCAACAATCTTACGATCATTTATGATGGAGACAGTGCGGGTATAAAAGCGGCATTGCGTGGGCTGGATCTGGCACTCGAAGAAAGGCTGAATGTGAAACTGGTTTTGATTCCCGACAAGGAAGATCCGGACAGTTATGTAAACAAAATTGGAGCAGAAGCTTTCAGAGAATTTGTACTTAAAAACAAGAAAGATTTTATTCTCTTCCAACTGGAAATAGCATTGG